>JAYUCR010000299.1:0-3999 GCA_043740165.1 Acidobacteriota bacterium
GCCAGGATCAGGTGGATCGACTCGATGTGCACCGCGCGGTATTCGCTGCTCAGCAGAAGCTGGGTGATGAACGCCACGGTGCCGGCGGCATAAGGGCGCGCCTGATCGCCGGCGAACAGGTTCTGGAGACGGATATCGTCGGCGCCGGCGACCTGGATCTCCGAGCCCTCCTTGTACGTGTAGCTCATCTCGCCGTAGTCCTTCTCCTCGCTGCTCAGGACGGCGTTGAGCGCCGCGTAGAGCAGGTAGGGGGCGAGGAACGGGTCCTCGGCGATGTCGAAGCTCAGGCGGTGCGGGCGGCCCTTTTCCGGCTGCAGCTCGAGCCGGACCGGGATGGTGCGCGCCTTGCGCCCGACGTAGCCGAAGACGCCGGTGGCGCGGTCCTGCCGGAAGACCCCGGCGTCCTCGCCGGCGCTGGCGAACTTGAAAGACGACTCGAGCGACGGCATGAGGCCGTTGACCGTGGCGCTGGTCATGACGATCTCCGTCGGGCCGAGGCTGAGGAGCGGGTGGCCGCAGGCGTACAGGCGATCGGCGTCGCGGTAGGTCACGGTGCAGACGGCGGCGATCTCGACGTCACCGCGCACCAGCCCCAGCCCGACCCCCGATCCGGGCTCCAGGCGGATGCCGGCGTCCGCGGCGGGGGAGCGGCCGGCGGACCCGCCCTGGGTCGCGACCAGTCCGGCCCGCGCCAGGGTCGGGGCGATCTCGTCGATCACGCGCTGCGGAAAGCCGGAGAAGGCGAGCGGGGCCGCGATCGGGGTCATGGCATCGCTCCGCGACGGCTCCCGGACCGCCTGGTCGAAGTACGATGCGAAGTGGCTCACGAGACGCTGCGGGTCGAACAGGGTGGCGCGCACGTCCGGAACCTCGCCCGTGGGCCGCACCAGGGCGGCGCGCGCCGACGGCGTTTCGCGCTCCTCGATGCTCAGCATCTCCTGGATCGGCACCACGCCCGCGAGCGGCTCCTTGGCGAATCCCCAGGTGTAGGCCACGGCCCCCGCCAGCCGGTTGTTGATGTAGACCGGGCTGCCGCTCATCCCGGCCAGAACGCCGGTGTTCGCCAGCGGCCCGCCGGAAAGCCGCGTGAGGATCAGGTTGCGGCGCGGGGCGATGTTCTCGAGAGTCCCGATCACCTCCACCTGGAACTCTTCGATGGTGGTGCCGTGGAAGACCGTTCGGCCGACGCCGGTCATGCCGACCTTGACCTCGCTGAACGGCAGGATGTCCTGGGTCGCGGCCCGCGCGGCTCCCCCCGGCGCCAGGGAAACCCCGAGGGCGGCGGCAGGTAGAAGGGCTCGAAGCAGGAGGCGCCGGAGGCAAGCCGAGATCGCGCGCGTGACATGCGTCATGCTATGGGGTCCCGGATCTCCAGGCCAGATGGCCGCGAAAGCATAGCACAGCCGATCGGCGCTCTTCCCGGCTCACATCCGCTCGGGGATCGGGATCCCCATCAGATCGAGCGCGCGCCGCATCTGCGCCATGAATAAATAGGTGATCACGACGCGCGCCCGGCGCCATGCGGGGTCCGGCTCCTTCATCACCGGGAACCGGTGATAGAAAGCGTTGAACTGCTGCGCCAGGGCGAAGGCGTACTTGGCCACCAGCGACAATTCCAGGGTCGAGACCGCCTGAGCCACCTGCTCGCGGAAGCGGCCGGTCTGGACCACCAGGCGCCAGTGCTCCTCGGTATCCTCGCCCGGCGGGAGGGAGAGTCCCTCTTCCCGCGCCCAGGAGGCGGCGCCCTCCTCGGTGGCACCGCCGGTGGCGGCCATCCGGCCGAAGATGCCGGCGGCGCGCACCACCGAGTACTGCAGATAGGGCCCGCTCTCCCCCTCGAAGGAGAGGGCCTCGTCGAAATCGAACGCCAGCACCTTGTTGCGGGTGTACTTGATCATGAAGTAGCGCACCGCCCCGACGGCGATGTCGCGGCTCATGCGGGCCGCTTCCGGCTCGCCGAGCTCGGGATGCCGGGCCTGCACTTCCTTCCGGGCGCGCGCCTCGAGCGCGTCCAGGAGATCGTCGGCCTTGATGCCGAGACCCTTGCGTCCCGACATGCCGATGTACGGCCGGGCGCGATCCTCCTCGCTCAGGCGCACGCCGAGCTGCTCGGCGCTCTTCGGCGTCAGCGCCACCATCTCGTAGGAGAAATGGGTCGACCGATCGGCCTGCTCCTGGTGTCCGAGCGAGCGGAGCCCCTCGGCCACGATCGCCTGGAGGTACGACTGGCGCACGTCGATGACGTTGTAGACGCGGAAGGCGCGGCCGAACGGCGGATGCGGCTCCGCCCCGGCGCCCCGCGTGCTGGTCCAGACCGGCCGTCCGTCCGCGTCGTGTCGGAACACCTCGTAGCGGAAGTCGCTTCCCAGCAGCCCGAACTTCCACAACTGGTAGGCGATGTCCTTGCCGACGTAGGTGACGGTGCCGTTGCTGCGCACGATGATCTTCTCGCCTTCCTTGAGCTCGGCGAACCGCTCCCCCTCGAGCGCCATCACCCAGCAGCCGGCGCGCTCCCCGGAGGGGACGCGGAAGATCGCCTTCTTCTCCTGCAGCCGCTGGAAGGCGGTCTCCCAGAACCGGTATCCCAGGATGTCCCCCTCCCAGGGGAGGAGATCGTAATGCACCCCGATGCGCTGCATCGTGTCGAGGTGGCAGGTGACCAGGCGGCGGGTCAGCCAGGCGGCGAAGTCGCCGGTCGCTCCGGTTCCCTCCTCGAGCTCCTTGAGCATGAGGGGCTGCAGGGCGCGGCGGGCCGGGTCCTTCTCGTACATCTCGGTGACCCGCGCGTACAGATCCCAGCAGAAGCGATCGAGCGGCTCGGTGATCGCCTTCGCCTCCGCCAGACCCCAGCCGAGAATTTCCCGGAAGCCGATCAGGACGTCGGCCACCTGCACGCCGGTGTCGTCGATGTAGTTCTGCACCTCGACGCGGTGCCCGAGAAAGCGCAGCATGCGCGCCAGGCTGTCTCCCAGGACGGCGTTCCGGAGGTGGCCGATGTGCGCCGCCTTGTTGGGGTTGATGTTGGTGTGCTCGACGATGATCGAAGCACCTTCCGCCGCGGGCGCGCGCGGGGTGATCTCCTGCGCCAGGGCGCGCACCGCGGCGCCGCGAACCAGGTACAGGTTGAGGTACCCGGCGCCCCCCGCTTCGACCCGCTGCAGCCATGCGGGCCGGGGGAACGCGGCCGCCAGCTCCTGGGCGAGAAGGCGCGGCGGGCGCTTCAGGCGCTTGGCGAGGTCGAAGGCGATCGGGGAGGCCAGATCGCCCATTCCGGGGCTCGGCGGGTACTCGACCACCACCCGTTCCACCGTGGTGCCGAATTTCTCCCGCACCAGGTCGCCGATGATCCGGGCGCATTCGTCCTTGAACGCTTCCAAAAGCCCCTCCCGGCGGGCAGTCTAGCATGCGGTGCTATGGGCCTCGACCGGGTATGATCGCGCCGTGTCACGCCATGTGACGATCCCTTCGACGTCCGTCCGCCTCGCTCTGGCAGGGGCGATCGCCCTTCTGGTGGGGTGCCCCTCCGGTGGAGGGGTCGCGCCGACGGAAACGCCGACCCCCGCCGCGTCCCTGCCCGGCGGCCCGCAAGCCGGCGGCCCGCAGACCGGCGGCCCGCAGACCGGCCCCGACCCCGCCGCCGTCGGCCTGTTGCTGCTCCACCGGGGGGATTTCGCCGGCGCCGAAGCACCGCTCGAGCAGGCGCTGGGCAAAGCGCCGCGCGACCCCCGGCTCCTCGAGGCGATGGGGTACCTCTGCGGCCGGACCGATCGATGGCAGCGCGCGGAGGGTCTGTACCGCGCCGCCCTGGAGGCAGAGCCCGGGCGGATCTCGGCGCTGCTCGGTCTGGCCATGGTGCAGAGCGACACCGGCCGTTACCCCGAAGCGCTCGCAACGCTCGACGCGGTGCGGCAGCGCGACCCCGGCAACCTGACGGCGGAGGTGCGCCGCGCCAACCTGCTGCAGCGCACCGGGCAGACTGCCGCGGCGGTCGAAGCGGCG
>JAYUCR010000300.1:0-3998 GCA_043740165.1 Acidobacteriota bacterium
ACCCCCGGGCTTTTTTTCGCCCGTCAGGACGCCCGCAGCAGAGGGGCGATCGTCTCGAAGGCCTTGAGGTTGGCCTGGATGTCCTCCCGCGTGTGGACGATCGAGACGGTCCAGACGTCGCCCCCGAAGTGATGCGCCGGGAGAATGCCCTGGTTCATCATGCCGAACCAGTAGAGGCGGAAGCGATCGTCGTCGGCGGTCATGAAGTCGCGGTACGAGCGCAGGGGGCGGTCGGTGAAGGTGATCATGCCGCACGGTCCGACGGCGTTGATCTGGGCGCTCAGCTTGAACTCGCGCACGATGTCGCGATAGCCCTGCGTCAGCATGGCGTTGAGCGCGAAGGTGTGCCGGTAGGCCTCCGCCGTCAGCAGATCGCGCAGCACCACGTTCGCCACGTGCAGGACCAGCGGGTTGGCGCCGAAGGTGCCGACGTGGATCACCGAGCCGCTGGTCACCACCTGCATGATCCCGGCGTCGGCCCCGACGACGCCGAGCGGCAGGCCACCCGCCAGAGCTTTGGCCACGCAGACGATGTCGGGCTTGACCTTGTAGTACTCGGTGGCGCCGCCGGGCGCCACCTTGCAGCCGGTCTTGACCTCGTCATAGATGAGGAGCGCGCCGTTCTCGTGGCAAAGATCGCGCACCGCGGCGAAGAAGCCCTCCTCCGGCTCGATGCAGCCGCAGTCCATCATGATCGGCTCGGCGATCACCGCGGCGATCTCGCCGGGGTGCGCCTCGAACAGGTGGCGCACCGAATCGAGGTTGTTGAACACCGCCATCAGGGTGAGGGCGTAGGTCTCGGCCGGAATCCCCTGCGAGGCCGGAATGCTCACGCCGCGGTCGTCGCGCCCGAGCTGGCGCAGCAGGGCGTTGGTAGTGACCAGGGTCTGATCGTTGTGGCCGTGGTAGTGCCCCTCGAATTTGATGAGGTATTTCTTCGACGTGTAGCCGCGGGCGATCCGGATGGCGGTCATGGTCGCCTCGGTGCCGGAGTTGGTGTAGCGCCACTGCTCGTGCCCGAAGCGCGCCGCCAGCTGCCGCGCCACCTCCTGCTCCCCCATGTGCGGCATGCAGAACAGCGTGCCGCGCTCCGCCTGCTCGCGGATCGCCTGCACCACGACGGGGTGCGCATGACCGACCAGCTGGCTTCCCATGTTCAGCATGAAGTCGATATATTCGTTTCCGTCCAGGTCGTAGAGGCGGCTCCCCTGGGCGCGGGCGGCGAACATCGGGTAAGGATCCATGTAGCGGAAATTCCCCGACACCCCGCCGGGGACGTTTTTCCTGGCGCTCTGCCAGGCGGCATGCGACCTGGAGGTCTTGCCGGTCCAGGTACTCACTTGATGGTGCAGGTGATCCATGTGCGACATCGGATACTCCTTTCACCTCGTGACGAGAGACGACGACCTGATGTGCAGCCGGGGACCAGATAAAGACACGTCGGGCGTCGGCCCCGCGGCCCTGGAACGGCACCCTGTCAGTCGCTATGTGTCGTCGTGTAAGTGCTTGATTTTACGAGGGTAGGTGGTCAGATGCGGGCATTCGTTGGTGTGCGGCACCCCGAAGGTGGCCGCCCTGCCCTGCGAACTGTGAGTCCATCGAATCATAGGTGGGTCCTGAGACGGAAGGATCCTAGCCCCTCCCCCGGGGAGGGTGTCAAGCGCGGCCCGAGGGGTGCCGTTGACGGGAACCGCCGGCCGTCGTATGAAGGGCCGGCACACCGACATGACAGGAGGGGTACATGGGCAAGATTCCGGGCTGGTACGAGGAGCAGCGCAAGCGGCACACGGCCGTGTTCGAAGCCTACGAGGGGCTCGGTGAAGCCTGCCGGAGCGCGGGGCCGCTCGACGGCAAGAACCTGGCGCTGGTCAAGCTGGCGATCGCGATCGGGGCGCGCCTGGAAGGGGCGGTGCACTCGCACGTGCGCCGATCGCTCGAGGCGGGGGCGACCATCGACGAGTGCCGGCACGTGGCGCTGCTCGGCACGACGACGCTGGGGTTCCCGGCGATGATGGCGGCTCTGTCGTGGGTCGAGGACGTCGCGAAGAAAATCAGCGCGCCGCCGCACCCTTGAGCCACTGATCGAGCCAGCCGATCACGGTCTCGTGCCACAGGACGCTGTTGCGCGGCTTCAGCACCCAGTGGTTCTCGTCCGGGAAATAGAGCAGCTTGGAAGGGATGCCGCGCCGCTGCAGGGCGGTGAAGGCGGCGAACCCTTCGGTCTCCGGCAGCCGGAAATCTTTCGCCCCGTGCACCACGAGCATCGGGGTCTTCCAGTGCGACACCATCGATTCGGGGGAGAAGCGTTCGTAGTTTTCTGGTTTCTCCCACGGTGTCCCGCCGAACTCCCACTCCGGGAACCAGAGCTCCTCGGTCATGTAGTAGCTGCCCTTCAGGTCGAGCTCGCCGTCGTGGCTCACCAGGCACCGGAAGCGGTCGGTGTGCCCGGCGATCCAGTTGATCATGTAACCGCCATACGAGGCGCCCAGCGCGCCGACGCGCGTGCCGTCAGTGAACGGGTAGGTGGCGAGGACGTAGTCCAGGCCCAGCATCAGGTCCTGGTAGGGCTTGCCGCCCCAGTCGCCGTTGATGGCATCGGTGAACGCCTGCCCGAAGCCGGTGCTGCCGTGGAAATTGATCGCCACGGTGACGTAGCCGGCCGCCGCGAACGCCTGCATGTTCCAGCGGTAATGGAAGTGGTCGGTCCAGGCTCCCTCGGGCCCGCCGTGGATCAGGAACGCCACCGGGTAGCGGCGGCCGGTCTCGAACTCGACCGGCCGCAGGATCCACCCCTGCACCTTGTCACCGCCGGCGCCGGCGAAGCGGAATTCCTCCGGGCGGCTCAGGCGTACCGCCGCCATCCGCGCCTCGTTCACCTTGGTCAGCGCGCGCTCGTCGGAGCCGTCGAGGCGGGTGGTGTAAACCTCCGCGGGCGCGACGAGCGAATCGCGCACGAAGACGAGCCGGTCCCGGCCGGCCACCGCGACCGCGCTGTTGGTTCCGGCGGCGATCAGGGTCGATACCTTCGCGTCTCCGCTCCCCGATACGCCGCCCTGGGTATCGACCGCGAAAAGCTTCTGCCGCGCCCCCTCCTCGGCGGTGACGATGAGGCGCCGGCCGTCGGGGGAGAAGAACAGCGATTCCGGCGAGCGGTCCCAGGCCTCGGTCAGCACGCGCCGCCGTCCCGACGCCAGGTCGTAGAGCACCACGCGCCGCCGATCGGCCTCGTATCCCGGGCGCGCCATGGCCAGCCACGCCAGGGTTTTCCCGTCGGCGGAAAAAGCCGGCTGCGTGTCGAGCGCCTGGTTCGCCTCGCTCAGGCAGCGGAAGCCGGAGCCATCGGCGGCGGCGAGGTAGATGTCGTCGTTGGTCGACCAGGCGTATTCACGCGGCATCCTGGCGGTGAAGGCGACCGACCGGCCATCCGGCGACCAGGCGAATTCCTCGTCCCCCCCGAACGGCTTGGTGGGGGCGTCGGCGTCGGCTCCCTTCATGATGTCGACCGGTGCCGTGCCGCCCTGCAGCGGCCAGACGAAGAGGTGGCTGCGCTTGCCGTCCTCCCATTCATCCCAGTGGCGGATCGGCAGGCTGGAGTAGACCGTCGCCTTGACCGGGTTGTCGGCCTTGGCGCGATCGCGATCGGCGGTGCACTGCAGATCGGCGCAGTCGGGATAGACCTCGGTGGAGAAGAGCAGGCGAGTGCCGTCAGGAGACCAGCTGAAAGCATCGACACCCACGGGGAAGCGGGTCAGCGGGGCCGCCTCGCCGCCGGCCGGGTCGATGGTCCAGACCTGCGAGGTCCCGCCCCGGCTGGAGAGAAACGCGACGCTCTTGCCGTCCGGCGCATAGCGGGGCGAGGTGTCCTTCGCCCTGGCGGTCGTCAGGGGTCGCAGCGTCTTCCCGTCGATCGACACCAGCCAGAGATTGATCGTGGTGGTGTTGGGGTCCCAGTCGTAGGCCTGTCGCGTGAAGACGATCCATCGGCCGTCCGGCGACGG
>JAYUCR010000301.1:0-1592 GCA_043740165.1 Acidobacteriota bacterium
ACGTCGTTCCGGGGCGGCGCACCGGTCCCGTCGATCAGGACGCCGGCGTGCACCCGGACCACCGTGTCGGGTGTCGCGGAGGCCGCGCCGATCGGCCCCGCGGCTCCAATCGCCAGCGTCAAGGCCAGGAGGCCGGTCAGGCCGCGGCCGATCACCGTGCCTTCAGTCCTTCTTCTTGAGGCTGGACAGGTAGTCGACCAGGGCGTCGAGATCCGCCGTAGAGAGGCTGGGATAGGCCTTCATCTTCGAATCGGCCTTCACCTCGCGCGGCGAGATGATGTACTTGCGGATCTGCTCCGGCTTCAGCTTGGAGCCGACGCCGTCGAGCGGCATGTTCTTGTTGCCCTTCCCCTCGATCGCGTGGCACATGGAGCAGTGCTGCTGCGCGAAGATCTCCTTCCCCTTGGCCTGAATGGCGGCGTCATCCTGCGCCAGCGCCGCGGCGCTTCCGAGCACGGCGACGACGATCGTCACGACGGTGGCACGTTTCATGTGTCCCTCCCGAGAAGGGTCTAACCATACCACCATCGCACCGCCTCCGTCACCCGGTCGGCGAGGGCGTCCAGCTGATCGGTGAACCCGTGCGCGGCGCCGGCGACCGGCAGCACCCGGGCCTCCGCCGGCAGCATGGCGGCGAGGGTCAGGACGAGCCCGAGCGGTGCGAGCGGATCGGATTCCCCGTGGATCAGGGCCAGCGGCTTCCGGCACCCACGCAGGAAGCCGAAGTTGAACAGCCCGACCGGGGCGGCGATCCCCAGGAGCGCCGCAGCGCGCGGGTCCTCGATGCCGACCCGGAGACCGACGAAGGCGCCGAACGAATAGCCGGCGACGACGATCGGCGCGCCGGGGAAGCGACCGGCCAGCGTGTCGAGCGCCGCGCGCAGGTCGTCCTGCTCGCCGCGGCCGCCGTCGTGCGCCCCGGCGCTGCGGCCGACGCCCCGGAAGTTGAAGCGCAGCACCGGGAAGCCGCAGCGCACCAGGGCCTCGGCGGTGGCGTGGACGACCTTGTTGTGCATGGTGCCGCCGAACATCGGGTGGGGATGGCAGACGACCGCGACGCCGGGGCGCGCCAGGCCGGCCGGAGGCTGTTTCAAGAGACCCTCCAGCCTCCCCGCCGGGCCGGGGAGAAGGAGGCTCTCGATGCGCGATCCGGTCGCTCCCGTGCTCTCCGCCGCCATCGCGCCTCCGGCGCGCATCTTAACATCGCGATCTGGTGTACCCTCCCCGATCGGACGGACTCGTCGATCAGGCTCCTCGAGGAGTGATCGTGCCTGTGGCTCCCGGACAATTCCGAGACGTGCTGCGCCTGTGGGCCAGCGGCGTGTCGATCGTCACCACGCGCCGCCCCGGCGGCATCCAGGGGATCACGGTCAGCTCCTTCACCTCCCTGTCGCTCGAGCCGCCGCTCGTCCTGGTCTGCATCGAGAAGCGGGCGCGCTGCCACGAAGCGATCGCGGTGCAGCGCTGCTTCGGTGTCAACATTCTTTCCGCCGGCCACGTCGATCTCTCGGACGGCGCCGCCGGCCGCCGCGGCGTCGAAGGGAGCTGGCTCGCGGCCGCGCCGCACCGCACCGCGGTGACCGGCGCGCCGC
>JAYUCR010000302.1:0-9677 GCA_043740165.1 Acidobacteriota bacterium
CATCTCCGCGCTCGGCGCCCTGCGCCCGGTGGGCGCGGACGACCTGTCGCCCGGCACCTCGCTGGTCGTGTTCGGCCCGGCCGTTGCAGGGGTGTACGACGCCGGTTCGCCGCCGATGGGATTCGTCGAATACCGCTACACCACGGGCCGATTCCGGCCCGGACCGTGGCTGGCGCTCGAAGCGACCGCACACGACCTGTTCGTCGGATTCGGGTTGGCCCTCGATCTGCCGCTCGGCCGCCGATGGGTTTTCACGCCGTCGGTCGGGGCCGGAATCTATCAGGAGCACGACGGGCTCGGTCTGGGCTCTCCCCTGGAGATCCGCTCGACGGCGGAGTTGACCCGCCGCCTGAAGCGGGTCCGTTTCGGCGCCGGTTTCGAACATCTCTCAAATTTCGGTACGGGTGACCACAACCCCGGCACCGAGATCGTCAAGGTTCTGTGGGTGATACCGCTGCCTCGGTCCGGGTCTTCGGGTGATGGAGGAGACCGCCTTGAGCGGCCGCGACGATGAAAAGCCCCCGCGCCCCTCCTGCAATCCGGCTCACTGTTCAGGAAACCTGAAAAGCACGCCGGCCCCGAGCGACCAGTCCGTCGAGCTCGTCGACGTGCTCAGGACGCTGGACACCACCCCCAACTGGCTGGTCATTTTGACGACGACGCGCGGCTCCGGTGACCACTGCAGCTCCGTGACGAGGTTCGCCTCGTCCCCCTCGAACACCACGTAACCCGCGTAGAGGGTCACGGCGGGAGAGAAGCGCTTGAGGTACTCGAGCGCGTACTCGTGAAAATCGACCGCGGATTCGGAGCTCGTGTCGTACTCCAACCCGACGCGAAACGTCATCGTGCCCCAGCTGAAGCCGTGGATCGCCCCCAGACCGGCGTTGAACACCCAGTCGGACGTGCCGGTGAGAGGCTTCCCCTTGTCGTGGGGGAAGACGACCTCGCCGTAGCTGAACAGCTCGGGCCGGTGGCCGCGCTCCGCGCACCACCGCCAGTCAAGCCGCGACCGAACCTCCCCGAGGCCCGACTCGTCGGTCGTTTCAGGCATCCCCGAGAGATCGCCGTCCTCCTTCTCGAGCGACGCCCGAATCGCCTGCGCCTCGAACTCGATCGCGACGCGGTCGCTCAGGCCGTAGGCAGAGAAAAGGCGCGCCTTCCCCTCCTCATAACGCCCCTCGAATGTTTCGGTGGTCGTCGGAAAACCAAATGAGGCCGGATCGTATTCACGGTCTTTGTTCCGGCTGTACTCGAAGGAAGGCTCCAGCAGCCACTCCCCGTCGAGCACGTAGGTTCCGAACCTGGAAGTGACAAGACCCGCTCCCCGGTCGCTCAGGTTGGCGGAACCGGTCTGCTTCGAGGCCTCGCCCCCCGAAGATACGGCGTCGGCGTCGAGGCGCGGGCGGTCATCGTGGCTCTGAGCCTCTGCGGCGCCCGCCGTCCTGGCCAGCAGCGCCATCGCCATGACCAGCGTTGCAAGCGCTCGCCCGGATCGGGTGCGGGAGATGGAAGGCGGGTCACCGTGGGGAGTACGGGTGAGGATTGAATCACGTTCGCGGGCAGTTGGCTTTACCGTCGGTGGCTTCATCTGATTCCAGCCTCCTCTGCCATTGGGTTGAACTGGATTCCTGCCGCCGGGTGAGGGACATTCGGCCGGTTCTTTTGCACAGAAACGCTCCTGCCAATTAGAGGATGGCGGACCCGAAATCCTTCGATCGGAGATGGCCGGCCGGCGATCCGCGCCCGCGCGAGCGTCCCCACATCCCCCCTCCCGGTCCACGACGTGCCAGAAGTTGGCCGTGAGGCGAAGGATTATCCAGGACTTGCGCCTCTAATATCGTGAAGAGGCTTACACCCTCGCGTCCGACTATCTCAAGGGAGGAACCATGACCAAGACACGCACTCCTGCACGATGGACCCTCGGAATCGCGGTGATCCTGTGTGCCGCGTTCACGGGATGGAGCGCCGCCCGAGCCGGCGGCTATTGCACCCAGACGGCGGACACGATGCTCGATGCCTGCAAGGCGAGCGTCCTGGACGATGGCGCCGTCGGGAAGGCCGTCTGCATCAACATCAACGACTCGACGGCTCGCAATGCATGCCTGGACGATCTCGCGGTCTCCCAGGATGAAGCGAACGGGGTCTGCGAAGCCGAACATGACACCCGGCTTGCCGCCTGCGGGGTGCTCGGCGAAGATCGCTACGACCCCGATTTCAACCCGACCCGCTTCGACAACCCCAAGCGACCGTCGCACCCGAATCCTTATTTTCCGCTGGGGATCGGAAAGCACTGGGAATACCGCACCCCCACGCAGGTGGACATCGTGGATGTCGTGAACGAGACGAAACTGATCGCGGGCGTGAGATGCATCGTGATCCGGGACCTTGTTTACGAAGGCGGTCTGATCCACGAGGCCACAGATGACTGGTACGCTTCGGCCAAGGACGGCAGCGTCTGGTACTTCGGCGAGGAGGTCAAGGATTTCGAGGCCTTTAAGGGCGATAACCCGGTGCGATCGGAGCTCGTCAGCATCGATGGCTCCTTCAAGGCAGGCCGCGACGGCGACAAGCCGGGCATCATTGCCCTGGCGTCGCCGAGGGCGGGCGATGCCTACCTCGAGGAATTTTCGCTGGGCAACGCCGAGGACGTGACCGAAATCCTGTCCACGACCTACTCCTACGGTCACGACGCGGTGCTCGACGAGAATGTTCCGAGGAAGCTGGCGGAGCGCTTCTGCGCCGGGGACTGCATCGTCACCAAGAACTACTCGATGCTGGAGCCCGGCCTGTTCGCGCGCAAGTACTACGCCCGCGGCATCGGCACCATTCTCGAGGTGGAAAACACGGGGGAGGTCGTCCGGCTCGTCAACTGCAATTTCGACAGCCGGTGCGCCAACCTGCCCACGCACTGACCCTCCAGCTCGCCCCGCACGCGCCCGGAGACGGAAGGGCCGCCGCAACGCGGCACCCTCCCGTCTCCGGGTGCGTTGCCCACTTTCGACCTGCAACCGGCTGGAACGCTACAAGCTCTTCAGCATCGGCGCGACCTTCGAGAAGGCCTTGAGGTGCGCGTCGATGTCGGCCTCGGTATGCTGGACGCAGATGGTCCACTGCTCGTCCGGACCCGGCGGCTGAGGGATGACCCCCTCGTTGAGCATCGCCAGGTACCAGGCGTGCGAGGCCTTGCGGTCGAGCGTCACCCAGTCGCGGTAGTCGCGGATGCGCGCCGCCTTGAAGTTGATCGTTCCCATCGAGCCGACGCCGTTGGCGTAAGCAGGCAGGGAGTGCTCGCGGATGAGTGCTGTGTAGCCGTCCACCAGGCGCCGGTTCAACGCGAAGACGCGCGTGTACGCCTCGGTCGTGAGAACCTCCTTCAGGGTCGCCTCCGCCGCCGCCAGCGTGATCGGATTGCTGGCGTAGGTGCCGACGTGGATGACGCGGAAGGTGTTGATCTCCTCCATGATCTCCGCCGACGCCCCGAACGCGGCCAGCGGCAGCCCGCCGCCGATCGCCTTGGCCAGCACGACGATGTCCGGTCGGACCTTGTAATGCTGCGTGGCGCCGCCCGGGGCTATCTTGACGCCGGTCTTGACCTCGTCGAAGACCAGGAGTGCGTTGAACTGGTCGCACAGCGTCCGCAACCCTGGCAGGAAATCGGCATCCGGCTCGGTCACGCCCATGTTGAGCATAATCGGCTCGACGATCACGCAGGCAATCTGGTTCCGGTGCTCCTCGAACCGCATCCGCACCGTCTCCAGATCGTTGAACTGCGCGATGTGGGTGTGGGCCATCGACTCCGGCGGGATCCCCTCGCTCGCAGGGACGGGGAACGGGCTCTCCCGCAGCCCCGTCTTGTGCAGCGGCGGCTTGCCCGACACCAGCACCGTGTCGTGCGCGCCGTGGTAGGCCCCCTCGAACTTGATCACCCCCGGCTTGCCCGTGTAGCCGCGCGCCAGCCGGATGGCGTGCATCGTGGCTTCGGTCCCGGAGTTGCAGTAGCGCCACTGCTCGTGCCCGAAGCGCGCCCGCAGCTCCTTCGCCACCGTCATCTCCAGCCGGTGCGGCATCGCGTGCAGCGTCCCGCGCCGCGCCTGCGCCTCGATGGCCGCGACGATCCGCGGATGCGCGTGCCCCACCAGCATCGCCCCGAAGGCCATCGCGAAGTCGCTGTACCGGTTCCCGTCCAGATCGGTGATGGTGGTGCCGACGGCCGACTCGATGAAGATCGGATTCGGGTCGACCGCGCGGAAGTTGGACGACACGCCGCGTGGCAGGAACGCCTTCGCCTCTTCATGCGCCGCGCGCGACTTCTTCGTCCGCTCCATGTACCGGCTGACGATCGCTTCGTACTGGGACATGACGCCTCCCCTGACGGTTCCGGACCACGGGGTGAAACGGGGCCGGGGCTGTTGATTGGATGCTCCGGCAGTTTAGCAAAGTTGGAGCCGCGCCACAGCCTGGGAGCCCTGCTTGATGTGCGGGGGAGGCCCGGACTACCGTTAGCCATGGCTCCCACCACGGTCCGTCTGCCCCCGGTCGGGCCAACCGTTCGCGCAACGGCCTGGCTTTGCGCGATCGCGGCCGCGCTTTCCTGCTGGGGGACCGTTCAGGCGGCGACCTACTACGCGGCCCCGGACAACTCCACCCGCTGCCCCTGCTCGTACCCGGTTCTCAACGCCGATCCGAACTGTGGCACGATCGCCAATCCGTATGCCTGCGTCGCGGACGGTGTCAGGAAGAGCGCGCCGGGGGACACGGTGATCGCCCGCGACGGAACCTACCCTCACTGCTTCCAGATCGACCACGGCGGCACGGCGGCGAATCGGATCATCATCATGGCGGAGCACCCGCGCGGCGCCGTTATTTCGGTCGGGCCGACGCACCCCGGGTGCGGGGGCGGCACGAACCAGGCGATCTACTGGCCCGCGAGCCACGTCACGCTGCGTGGATTCCGCCTGACGAGCGACCCGGCGACGCGCCTTGGGACAGGGATCTACATGAGGGGTGGGTCGGACGACCGTCTCGAAGACCTCGACGTTGGTGGGTTCCGGCTCGGCATCACCATGCAGTACCCGGCCGCGGACAACGTGATCGCGGGCTCCGAAATCCACGACAACGAACCGCACTGGGGGATCGGCGTCGAGGGTACGACCAACCTGCTCATCGAACAGACCCGCATCCACCACAATGGGGCCAGCGGCGTCCTGGCAGGTGCCTACAAGGACGCCGGCGGCGGGAAATATGTCGAGGCGATCGGAACGACCATCCGGAACTCGGAAATCGACAACAACGGCAGGACGCGCTTCTCGCACGGCCTGTACATGAAAGACAAGGAAGGGTTGATCCAGAACAACCGGATCCACCACAACGCCGGCTATGGCCTGCACCTCTGGGCCGCGCCGCAGGGATCGGCCGGGAAGCCGTACGTGGTGGAACGCAACGATGTTTACGGGAACGGGTTCAACCTCACGTTCCCGAAGGCGTGCGACAACCTGGACGACCGGTTCCCGCGGTTCCAGGGCGGCGGGGTCGTCCTGGGCGGCACCCCTGGCGAGAGCCCGCTGGCGGGCCACCCGGAGCGCGGATTTCCGAAGGCGGTCGAGATCCGGGACAACCGGATCCACGACAACATCGGGGCCGGGTTCACCTACCTCATCGCCTCCTGCGGGGGGCCCGACGCCTCCAACACCTTCCACGACAACACGGTCGACGCCAACGAGGGCCCGCCCATCGCGCTGATGAGGGCGACGGGGAGCAGGATTCGGATCTGGAACAACATCCTCCGAACTCGGGACTCGGGCCAGTACCTGGTGCAGGCGCATGCCTCGAATCTCGCGGAGGGCGCCCTGGACGGCGCGATGGTTTCGGGGTCCGCGACGATCGCCTGGAACGATCGCACCTACAGCCTCGACCAGGTGCGGCACGAAGGGGTCCGGCAGAACCGGGGGTGCGGCGCCGCGGCGGAGAGCGATCCGAGAACGACGATCCTGGGCCACGCCACGGTGGAGAGCGCGGGCACCAGCGCGAGCGCGGACATCGATCGGGATGGGACGCCGTCGGCAGGCGGCGACTGCGACGACCACGATGCCCGGACCTTCCCGGGATCGGTCGAGGTGTGCGACGGAAGGAACAACGACTGCACCACCTATCCGGTCGTGCCGCCGGACGAGGTGGATGCCGATCGCGACGGGTATTTCGCCTGTGTCGGCCGATGCGGCGGACACGGCTGCGACTGCGATGACAGCCGGTGCGACGTCAACCCCGGGGGAACCGAGATCTGCAACGGGATCGACGACAACTGCAACGGGGCCGTCGATGAAAACGACTCGGCGTGTGACCACGACATGACGCGGCAGGCGCGGCCGTCGCCGGGCAAGATCGTCGGCGGAGGCCGGAAGGAGATGGCGTTCGCGTCGGCCGACGACGTCTATGAAGTCCTGGTCGAATCCGGCGCTTCCGATCAGCCGAAGGGATTGACGGCCATCTGGACCTTCGGGGGGCTCCGGCCGGGGAAGGCGTACCGCCTCGCCGTCGAGGGGCACAAGGAAGCCGGCGGGGCGCTGGCGGCCGACGATTTCATTCTGGATGTGGCGTTCGTCTCCAGGAAGTGCTCGCCCGACAGCCCGTTCGGCGGGACCGTCCTGACGGTCACCAACTCGGGCGACGACGATCGGGTGCAGGCGGCCCCGCTCGGCATCCCCGGCAGCCCGGTGATTTGCGTGCGCGCGCGCGATGCCGGCGGTGCCGGGGCCGACACGCAGGCCGATCGGCTCCTGCTGGACCGGCTGTTCCTGGTCCAGCTCCCCTGAGGTCGAGCCGGCATCAAGGGAGATCAAAACGCACGTCGGAGTACTCGGCCACCGCCTCGAGCCGGCCGGCGGCCCCGCTGGCGTCGGAGGCGTAGGTGGCGCGGCGGGTGGCGATGCGCAAACCGTCGAACGCCCGGGTATCGGACCAGACCGCCAGCCGGTAGCCGTTGGCGTCGGCCCGGTAGGAATGGATCTGCTCCACCAGGTGGCTGCGCCGGCTGATGTAGAGGTCGTACCAGTCGTCGGTGCCGCCCCCTTCGGTGACCCGATCGAAGCGCAGGCGCACGACATCGCACGGCCCCGCCGGCACCGGCCCGGTCGGCTGCGGCATCCGGACGCCCCGCGACTCGAGGCGGGCGCCGGGATCGAGCAGGTTCCACGGCGTCATGAAGTCCCAGCGCACCGTGCGCGCGTAGGTGCGCCGGAAGGCGATCTGCGACGCGTCGTCCACCAAGGTACCGTTCTGCGTCACGTTGATCGCATCGCCTTCGAGGCTGACGACCTGAGGCGTCGCGGTGTCGATGTCGAGGAGCTCGACGCGCAGCGGCTCGCCGAGGCCGATGTGGTGCACCTGGCGCGTCACCAGGCTGGGCGTCGGCTCCCCGCCGTACAGCGACAGCGTGTAGCGGTATTCCACGGTGTGCCGCCGCGCCCAGGCCTCGTATCCTCCGTACTCGCGCAGCATCGTGGCCACCGCGTCGGCGGCCGACGCGTCGGCCGCGACCAGCCGGATGCGATCGGTGACCGGGTCGTTCTGCGGCTCCCGGCAGGCCGCGACGGCGCAGGCGGCGAGCCACGACGCAACGAGGAAGGCCTGTCTCACTGCCCCCCACCCGCGTCGACCGGCGGCACGGGGTTGGGTCCGAGATAGGTGATGGCGCCGTCTTCTCCGATGCGGAACATGAAGCGCGGCGTCAGGACGAGGACCGGCGCCAGGGTGGGGTGATCGAGAACCACCGCGACGTCGGTGTCCGTCGGCAGATCGCCTTCCTCGTGCTGGTGGAGCGGCGGCTCGCCGCCCCCCTGCTTCGGCACCGCCACCGAGGCCGACTCCTTCCCGGTGTGCAGGGCCTCGATGATCTTCATCTGCGCCCCGTCGGCCGAGATGTCGGCCCTGATGTCCGACCCGAAACGCGCCGTGCCCGGCGACGCCGGCTTCGTCTGGAGAGTGACGGTGATCGGCCCTCCGCGGGTCGCCGACTTGAAGATCGACTCCTCGAACGGCGGCTTGATCTCCTGCTCGGACGCCGCCGCGGCGGCGCGCGCGACGTCGAGCGCCTGCAGCATGAGGAGTCCGTCGGGCGGCACCGGCTTCATCGGCTCGTATTTCTGGTAGGTCGTCACCTCGCCGGCGGTCGGCATGAAGCCGGCGTCGGCCAGCAGGAGCCAGCCGCGCGCGTCGGGCGTGGCGGTTTTTTTCTGCAGGACGAGGACATGCCAGGCGCTCCCGCGCGTGACCACCAGGAACCGCGCGGCATCCGCCAGCTCGGGGTCTTCCTTACGGACTCTCTCGCGCGTCCGCGCCACCGCCTCGTGATAGGAAGCGATCCGTTTCGCGCTCGTCGTGATCGCCTGCAGCGCTTCCGCCGTGGGCGGCGTCGCCGCCGGCGCCGGGGCCGCCAGCGCAGCCGGCGACCCTGCCAGGATCGCGCCGAGCAGGAGGGCTCCCGCGCCCCGGCAGCCGCGTACTTTGCATCCCTCACGTTTCGCCAAGGTCATCCCATCTCCCGAAGACTCGGACCGGCTCCAGGAGTCTAGCATCCCGGCTCCGGGCACGGCGCCTTGTTCCGCCGCATTCATTCCCGTATGATCCGCGCCCTTCGCGGAGAGGAGCGCTGCCGACACGATGACCACCAAGCTGGCGCAGGACCTCAAATCGCTGCTGCAGGGCGAGGTGCTGGACGACCCGAAGGCCCTCGAGGAGAGGAGCCAGGACTTCGGCCGGATGATCCGACGGGTCCCGGGCGTTGTGGTGCGCCCGGCGTCGGCGTCCGACGTGCAGGCGGTCATCCGCTATGCCCGCAAGCAGTCGGTGCCGGTGGCGACGCGCGGCGAGGCGCACACGCAGACCGGCCAGGCCCTCACCGACGGCGGCATCGCCCTCGACCTCACCTCGCTGGACCGGATCCACGCGATCGACGCGCCGGGGTTGTCGGCCGACTGCGACGCCGGCGTGAAGTGGGACACCCTCGTCCGGCAGGCGCTGCCGCACGGGGTCATCCCTCCCGTCCTGACCAACAACCTCGGGGTGACGATCGGCGGCACGCTGTCGGTGGCCGGCCTCGGGGTGGCCTCGTTCCGGCACGGCGCGCAGGGCGACAACGTCACCGAGATCGAGGCGGTCACGGGCGCGGGCGATCGTGTCGTCTGCAGCCCGACGCAGAACGCAGAGGTGTTCGATGCGGTGCGCTCGGGCCTGGGCCAGTTCGGCGTCATCACCCGCGCCCGCCTTCGCCTGCGCCGCTGCCTGCCCCGCGTGCGGACCTACTACCTGCTCTACGACGATATCCATGCCGTCATGCGCGACGCGCAGACGCTCATCGATCAGGATCGGGTCGACTACCTGGAGTCGTGGTGCGTTCCCTGTCCGCAGGGGTTCCGCTGGGTCGGCCAGACGAAGGAGGCGTTCGCCACCTGGTTCTTTCCGCTCCAGGTGACGGTCGAATTCGACCCCGCCCACCCTCCCGACGACAACGCGCTCCTCCAGGGTTTGACCCCCTACCGCCGCACGCACGTCGAGGACCAGGACCTCATCTTCTTCGCGACCCGCCTCGAGCCGCTGTTCGCGATCTGGAAGCGCAGCGGCTACTGGGCGGCGACGCACCCCTGGATGGAGACGATTCTCCCGTGGGAGGCGGCCGGCATGTT
>JAYUCR010000303.1:0-1589 GCA_043740165.1 Acidobacteriota bacterium
GTCATCGCCCTGCTGCTCCTTGTGTCCTCGGGGATGACCCTCTTCCACGCCCTGGCGCCGCCGGGCGCGCGCAGGAATCACCGGCTGCTCATCATCGCGGCGATCCTCGCGGTCGCGTCGCTGCTGGCGGCGGAGGCGCTCTGGACGCTCCGCAGCCACGCCTTCATTCTTTATATGCTGTGGGCCGTCTGCGCGATGTACGCCACGGTCGCCACCAGGCTTCCGATGACGTCGACGAGTCATTCCATCCGGCTGTTCACGCCGATCGTCTGCGCCGGGCTGGCGTATGCCGCCGCGGCGATCTACCTGCGCCGGGCTCTCTAACCCGGTCCAGGAGCCCGGGATGAACATGGAGCTTCGCCCCGGACACCCGGCTCGGGCGGCGCGCTGGGTTATGATCCCGATCCTGTGCCTGGATTCGCGAAGGTCTCGGATGCGGCGGCCCGGGCGTGGGCCATCCTCTTCGCCCGCGCCATCCTCGGCTTCATCTTCTTCATGGCCGGGGTCTGGAAGGTGTTCCAGCTCGGGCCGGCGGGGCATGCGCGGCGATTCTTCGTCGAGCCGTACGCGCACACCTTCCTGCCGGCTTGGTCGCTCTGGGCCACCGGGACCACGGTGCCGATCGTGGAGCTGGTCGCGGGCGCCATGGTCCTCATCGGGTACCGCACGCGCGCGGCGCTGGTGGCGCTGGGACTGGTGCTCGCGCTGGTGACCTTCGGGCACCTGCTCCTGGAGCCGTTGTACGAGTTTCACACGCATGTCATCCCGCGCGCGGCCCTGCTGCTCTTCGTCCTCGTGATGCCCGGCGCAGAAGATCGGTTTTCCATCGACCATTGGGCGGCCGGCCGCGCGAGGCGCTCATGAAGCGGTGGTCGGTCTATATCGTGCGCTGCGGCGACGGGACGCTCTACACCGGCATCGCGCTCGACGTGCGCCGCCGGATCGCGCAGCATGCGAAGGCCGCCGGCGATGGGGCCAAGTACCTTCGCGGCCGGGGGCCGCTGCGCCTGGTGCTCACCAGGAGGGTCGGCACCAGGAGCGGCGCGCTGCGGGTCGAGCACCGGATCAAGAGGCTTCCCAGGATGCGGAAAGAGGAACTGGTTGTGAAGGCCGGAAAGCGCTCGCCGCTGGCGCGCCGGATCTTCTCCATGCAGGCCCGCGGATGAAAATCTTGAAGCGTATCGCCGTGGTGCTGGGAGTTCTGCTGATCGCGGCCCAGGCGATCCGCCCCGCCAGGACGAATCCCGAGGTCGATCCCGCGGCGACGATCCAGGCCCGGACGCAGCTGCCGCCGGAGGTCAACGCCTTGCTGGCGCGATCCTGCAACGACTGCCACTCCTCGGAGACGCGATGGCCATGGTACAGCCAGGTGGCGCCGGCGAGCTGGCTCATGACGCGCGACGTGAACGAAGCGCGCAGGAAACTGTGGCTCTCCGAATGGGGGCGTTACGACGCGCGACGGGCCGGCCGCAAGCTCGGCGCGATGTGCGACGAGGTGAAAGAAGGCGGGATGCCGATCACCCCCTACCTCCTGCTGCACCGGGCGGCCAAGCTGTCCGAGGCGGACAAGACGACCCTCTGCGAGTGGA
>JAYUCR010000304.1:0-1588 GCA_043740165.1 Acidobacteriota bacterium
GCGGCGTGGGTCGTCTGGACGGGCTTCCGCTTCAGCAGGCTGGCGATGAGAAGGGCATGCGGTTCATCGGCGTTCTCCGCGAGGAGGGCCGCGATCTTCTCCTCGCTCAGGCGTGCAAGCAGTTGCGACGCCGGTTCACCACGCGTTGGATTCATCCGCATGTCGAGGGGGCCGGGCTCCTTGTAGCTGAAGCCGCGATCGGGATCGTCGATTTGCATCGAAGACACGCCAAGGTCCGCGAGGATCAGATCCGCCGTCGCGAGTCCCTCCGCGGCGAGCGCCTGCGGCAGGCCCGCGTAGTTCCCGTGGCGTGCGACGAAGGTCGCGGGGCCGAAACCGGCCGCGCGCAAACGCGCTTCCGTGCGCGGCAACTCGAGAGGATCGATGTCGAGTCCGATCAGGCGTCCACCGGGCTGCACGCGCTCCAGGATCGCCTGCGCATGACCACCGCCGCCGAGCGTGCAGTCAACCGCGACGTCGGCGGCCTCGGGCCGAAGGCAGCGCAGGACTTCGTCCACCATGATCGGTCGATGGGTACCCGCCGGTGTCTTGCCGGACGCGAGGATCTTCCGCACGTCCGAGGCGTACCGCTCGGGGTTCAGTTCCTTGTACTTGTCGTGAAACCTGCGCGGGTTCCTGCCCGGGTATCGCGGGCGCCGCGCGTGCACCGGCGGAGCGTCAGGTGGTTTCTTCAGCACGCAGGACTCTACACCGCGGGAGGGATTCGAGCACTATAATTACGCACATGAGGACGACCGCGCTGCTCTCTTCCGACACATCGCCCGAGATGGAGCAGCTACAGATCGAATTGTGGCGGCGCATGTCACCCATGGAGAAGCTGCGCACGGTGAACGAGATCAGCCGCACCGTTCAGGAGCTGTCGCTCGCCGGCATCCGACTGAGACATCCCGGGGCGTCGGAGGAGGAGTGCCTGCTGCGCCTCGCGATTCTGAAACTGGGACGCGAACTGGCCTGCCTGGTCTATCCGCAGGCCGCACACCTCGACGGTTTCTGATGGTGGCGTCCGACACGATTCGCGTCGCCCTGATCCTCGTCCGAAGCGTTCCGGCAGCGCGCGGGCCGCGCGGCCTCGCCCGGGTGCGGTTCAGGGGGGACGATGCGATCGCGCCAGCCGGCGCAGGGGCCCGGCACGCCGTGATAGCGGACCTGGTGGGCTCGGGGGGCCGGGATGAGGGGTACCAGCCGCGCGAGTAGCTGGCCATCGGGTGGGCTCCCGGCAGAGATGGCCCTGCGTATAATGACGCCGCAAGCGGGGGGATGATGGCTGATCCGCAGCGCGAGACTCTCGACGTGGATGTCCTGTTCGTCGGCGGCGGACCGGCCGGGCTGGCGGGAGCGATCCGGCTCAGACAACTGCTGCGGGCGCACAACGAGGCTCTCGCCGCCGCGGGCAAGCCGCCGCTCGAGCTGTCGGTGGCGCTCCTCGACAAAGGACGGGAGATCGGCTCGCACGCGCTGTCGGGAGCGGTCCTCGATCCGCGGGCGCTGCGCGAGCTCTACCCCGATTTCGAAGCGCTCGGCTGCCCCCTGGAAGCCGCCGTGGCGGGGGACGCCGTCTGGTTCCTGA
>JAYUCR010000305.1:0-24347 GCA_043740165.1 Acidobacteriota bacterium
CGCCGCGACGACGGCGATGCGGTGCATCTCCGAGGAGCGGCAACGAAGCAGACGCCCCGCGCCGCGGCGAACCCGAAGGGCGCATGGGGGTTGCGGCCCCATGCTTCGTTACTCGTCGTCATCGATGCAACCACATCGATTCCTCCTCGCGCCTCGCCTGGGACGCGCAAGCCCCATGCGCGCGACCCATGCCAATACTCGGTCACACTCCTGGCAGGCCGGCCGCCACGAAGTGCGGATTTTCGAATCCCGGCTTCCCATACTCCAGCGGGAGGCCGTCGGCCAGGCGGCGCACGCTGCCCCCCGCTGCGGTCAGCACGGCATGGCCGGCGGCGATGTCCCATTCCATCGTGCGGCCGAGGCGCGGGTACAGGTCGGCCTGGCCGGCGGCCAGCAGGCACAGCTTGAGGGACGAGCCGGCGTTGCCGATGCGCGCCACCGGGCGACCCGCCAGGTGGCTGGCCAGGAACGCGTCCAGCGCCGCGGCATCGCCATGTGAACGGCTGGCCAGCACGGTCAGGCCTTCGGACGGCACCGCTCGGCAACGAATGGCGCGTCGGCCCGCGGCGTCCTCCATCCAGGCGCCATGCCGCACCATGCCGCCATACAGGCATCCGTCCGGCCCCGGCGCCGCCGGCGCCAGCACCACGCCCAGCACCGGCTGACCGTTCTGGATGAGCGCGATGTTGACGGTGAATTCACCGTTGCGCGCCACGAACTCGCGCGTGCCGTCCAGCGGGTCCACCAGCCAGAAGCGCTCCCCTGGCGCCAGTTGCGGCGCGGCGCCTCCGGCCATGGCTTCTTCGGCCACGATGGGAACGTCAGGGGTCAGCGCCCGCAGGCCGGCCACGATCAGCCGCTCGGCCTGTTCGTCCGCCAGCGTCACCGGCGAGGCATCGGCCTTGCCTCTGAAATCGAAATCGGTCGAGTAGACCGCCATCACCGCGCGGGCAGCCTGCCGCGCGATGCGCTCCACTTCGGGCAACAACCGATGGACATCAGCAGCCGGCATCGCAGCCTGCGCGTCAGAGATGACGCCCTTGCGCCGCCAGGATAGGGCGCAGAGACGCGGTGAGGTTCGAGAGATCGTTGCCGGTGAGCGCCTGGTCCTTGTCGCACAGGGCTTCGGCGGGGTTCGGATGGGCTTCGATGATCAGGCCGTCGGCGCCCGCGGCGGCCGCTGCGAGCGCCAGCGGGATGACCAGCTCCCGGACCCCGGCCGCGTGCGACGGATCGACAATCACGGGAAGATGCGTACGCCCCTTCAGCACCGGCACGGCGCTGATGTCCAGCGTGTTGCGCGTGGAGGGCTCGAAGGTGCGGATGCCGCGCTCGCACAGGACCACGCGGTGGTTGCCGCCGGACATCACGTACTCGGCGGCGAGCAGGAGCTCCTCGATCGTCGCGCTCATGCCGCGCTTGAGGAGCACGGGTCGTTTGGCGCGCCCGACTTCTTTCAGCAGCGCGAAGTTCTGCATGTTGCGAGCGCCGACCTGCAGCATGTCGGCGCTGGCGGCGACGCGCTCGACGTCCTCGGGATGCAGGACCTCGGTGACCACGGGCAGCTCGTAGGCGCGCCCCGCCTCGACGAGCAGGTCGAGCCCGGGGAAGCCAAGCCCCTGGAACGCATACGGCGAGGTGCGCGGCTTGAAGGCGCCGCCGCGCATCATCGCGGCGCCATGGCGCTTGACGAGCTCGGCCGATTCCATCATCTGCCGGCGGCTCTCGACGGCGCACGGTCCGATGATCAGGACGAAGCGCTCGCCGCCGAACTCGACGCCGCCCACGTCGAGGTGCGATCGCCGCCCGCCCTCCTTCAGGCTGCTCAGCTTCAGGTGTGGATTCGCCGGAGCCCTGGGCAGGGCCGTGGCCGTGGCGACCGCCGACATCTCCGCGGGCGGTCGGGGAGTCGCCGGTGCGATCGCCTGCCGCTCATTCTCGTTCTCCATGCGTCGCGGATAGCTCCCGAGCACTTTGAGATCGTTGGTGTGCGCGCGCACCTCCCCGAGCGCGGCCTGAACGCCCGCGTCCGCCAGGTGACCCTCGAGATCGACATAGAACCGATATTCCCACGGCGCATTCGCGTGCGGACGGCTCTCGAGCTTGGTCAGGTTGATCCCCTGCGTGTCGAAGCTCTTCAGACACTCGAGCAAGGCGCCGCGGCGGTGGTTCACCGAAAACACGAGCGACGTCTTCGCCGGGCGGCGCGCATCGAACGGTTCCGCCTGCCGCCCGATGAGCAGGAAGCGCGTGAGGTTCGTGGCTTGATCCGAGATGTCGCGTTTCAGGATGACGAGGCCGTAGGCGCGGGCCGCATCCTCGGACGCGATCGCCGCGATCTCGGGGTCACTGTCCCGGGCGACCGCTTGCGCCGCGCCGGCAGTGTCGTGAAAGCTTTCGGAGACCACGCCCACGAGCCCGTCCAGGAATTTCCCGCACTGCTGCAGGGCGACCGGATGGCTGCGCACGATGCGCAGGCGCTCAACGTGCGCGCCGGGCAATCCGAGCAGGCAGTGCTCGACGGGCCACACCTCTTCGCCCACGATCGTGACCGGCCTGCTTCCGATCAGGTCGTAGACCTCGTTGATGCTTCCCGCGATCGTGTTCTCGATCGGCAGAAGCGCGTAGTCCACCTCGCCTGCCTCCAGGGCCTCGATCACCGCCGCGAAGCTGCGGAAACCCACCCGTTCGACGCGCGCGACATCGCGCGTGGCGAACACCTTGCCGATGGTCAGCTCGCTGTAGCAGGCGGGCACGCCCTGGTAGCCGACACGGGCGGCGCGCGCCGTGCCGGTGCGCGGCGCTTCGGTCTCGAGGAACCGTTCCTGGTCGCGGCGCGACCAGTTGAGGATTTCGCGCAGGACCCGGCCGGCGAAGTAGGTCGAAAGCCCCTGGCTCTCGGCTTCGCGCGTCCACAGCTCGATCAGCTGGCGCTCGCGGTCCTCGTCGCGCAGCACGGCGCCCTTCGTCCTGCTCTTGTGCTCGCCGATCCCGCGCACGGCCTGTAGCCGTTCCGCCAGGATTCGAATGAGCTCCCGATCGAGGCGGTCAATGGCTTCGCGCAGGCGTGACAAGGGGTCCAAGGGTGTCTCCATGCGGCTATTGTAGGCGAGTTGGAGGAATGCCCGGAAAGCGATTCCAGGCCCGGTCCGGTCTGTTCCGTCAAGCTCGGCTCTGCCGGTCGGTGATGGAATCGGCGGCGAGCTCACGCGCATCGGGGGAATGCCAGACCCTTTCGGCGGCCGCCGCGAACCTTTCCCGGAGACCGGCTCGCCTATTCCATGATCGCCGGCCCGAACAGGCTGACGGCGCCGCCGACCCGCGCCATCTCGACGAAGATGAAGTGACCGCTCTTGTGTTTCGGGATGATCACGGCATAGTCCGTCCCGCGCCCCGTGGTGCATTCCTGACACGGCACCATGACCTGGCTCAATTGCACGCGCTGCCCCTGCGCGTCGAACCGCACCACGTTGAACCCGATCACCGTTCGGTCGGCCGTCGTCGAGAACCGCACCAGGCCTGAACCGCGGCCGATCGGGCTCGCGGTCGTGATCGTGATGTTCACCACGGTCTCGGGCTGGCACCCGCACGGATCGGGCTGGCCGGGTGGAGGGATGTCGCAGGTGGCATCGCAGATGTCGCCGACGCCATCCTGGTCGCAGTCGGCCTGGTCAGGGTTGGGGAGGAGGGTGCAGTTGTCGCAGGCATCACCGATACCGTCGAGGTCCTGATCCCCCTGGTCCGGGTTTGGAACCTCGGGACAGTTGTCGTTGCAGATCACCACGCCATCCGCGTCGCTGTCCAGTACGGGACAGCCCGGCGACTCGTCGACAAGGCCGTCGCAGTCATTGTCCGCACCGTCGCAGATCTCCGGGGCCCCGGGGTGGATTGCCGGGTTGCCATCATCGCAATCCGGCTCCGCGCCTCCCGGACAGGCGGCGGCGCCGGGCGAACCGACCCCGTCACCGTCACCATCGGCGCAGGTCGCTGCGCGTCCCAGGAAGAGGTACAGCGCGCCCTCCTGCACCTGTCCATTGGTGAATAGCTCCGCCCCGGCGATCACGTCGTCCACGCCGTCGCCGTTCACGTCGCCCGCCCCTTCGGCGGCCCAGCCGAGGCGGGCCCCGGCCTGATTCGATTCGGCAACCACGGTCGGCGTTGCACCCGGCCCCGTCGGCGATCCCGTGAACACCAGAATGCGACCCTCGCTGCCCTGACCGTTCGAATAGAGCCCCTGACCGAGGACGACGTCGTCGAATCCGTCGTGATCGAAATCGCCGGCGCCGCCCCGAGTCCCATGGCCGAGCCCGGAAACAGGAAGACCCCACCCTGGCCCGCATACTGCGAGGCCCCCAGGATGAGGTCGTCGAACCCGCCCCCCCCCGCGTCGGGTTGGGCACCGTCGTAGGCAGAGGCGGTCACCGCGAAGTCGTCGTAGCCGTCGCCGTTCACGTCGCCCGCGCCGGAAACGCCCGTGCCGAGCCTCGCTCCGGCCTGGCCCGCATCCATCGTCCAGTCGGGCGTTGACGCGGGCCCGGTGGGCGAACCATAGAAGAGGAATATCCGTCCCTCGTCGGCGGCGGTGTGATCGTAGAGGTCCGCCCCGACCAGGATGTCGTCATAGCCATCGCCATTCACGTCGCCTGCGGAGGCCACCGCGAACCCGCAGCGCGCGCCCGCCTGATTGCATTCGAAGATCCAATCGGCCGTGGCGGCGGGGCCCGAGGGGCCGCCGAAGTAGAGATACGCCGCGCCTTCCTGCGACTGGCCGTTGGTGTACTGGATCGCCCCGCCGTGGACGTCGGCATAACCGTCGCCGTTGACATCGCGGGCGCTCTCCGCATGCCAGCCGAGCAGCGCTCCGGAGCTCCCTCCCTCGCCAATCCAGTCGACCGACACCTGCAGCGCGGCATCGGGGGCGACGACTCCGCGGGCGGCGGGCGCCGACGACGGGAACGCGTTCGACTACAGGACCGCGAAGACGGCAAGCCGGACCATGGTCCACATGGGAGCCTCCAATCCTGGAAACCGGGCGCTGTGTAAGGGCAGTATAAGCTGCGCTCCCGGGTTCGGCGGTGCCTAATCCGTCCGCCTCCGCCCCGCCTCGAGAAGCCTCCGGAAGCCGGCGGCGTCGCTCGCCGTGACCGCCGAGAGGATCTGATCGATGGCGGCCCTCAGCCGCTCCAAGGCGTGGGTGGAGTGCGGGTTCATCGCCTGGATCTCGCAGCGCATGGGCCATTCAACCGGGGCGCATGGCGGGTCCGGTAAGGTCTAGTCCGTCAACCAGGTGGTCAACGTTGCGTGGAGGGAGGGGGAGCGTGCGGCGGGAACACTTCACCGCACGCGTCGCACCTCGTCCGTCACCGAACGGTGGGGCAGGTCGATTCGGTCGCCTCATGGCGGTCGCCTTTGTCGAGCGACAACGCACGCTTCAACGGGTGCGCATGACCGAATGAACCGTCGAAGTGAGGGCGCGCCATCCAGGAGGCCCTGCGATGAACGGACGGATTGTAATAGGGATTCGACCACCTTAATGACGGACATGAAGACCACCTCGCTGCTCTCCTCCGACACATCGCCCGAGATGGAGCAAGTACAGATCGAGTTGTGGCGGCGCATGTCACCCATGGAGAAGCTGCGCACGGTGAACGAGATCAGCCGCACCGTTCAGGAGCTGTCGCTCGCCGGCATCCGATTGAGACATCCCGGGGCGTCGGAGGAGGAGTGCCTGCTGCGCCTCGCGATTCTGAAGCTGGGACGCGAACTGGCATGCCGGGTCTACCCGCAGGCCGCACACCTCGACGGTTTCTGATGGTGGCGCCCGACACGATCCGCGTCGCCCTGATCCTCGCGGAGGCGCTCGAAGCCTGCGGCGTCCGCTATCTTGTCGGAGGTTCGCTGGCGAGCGCCGTCAGCGGGGAGCCCCGATCGACGGTCGATGTGGACCTGGTCGTCGAGCTGACCGAGAAGGACGTCGAGCCGCTGATATCCCTGCTGGGCGACCGGTTCCATGCCGATGCCGACGTCATCCGTCGCGCCATCCGGGATCGGTCGAGCGCCAATGTGATCCACCTCGCGACGTCCACGAAAGTCGATCTCTTCATCTGCGGTGGCTCACCGGTCGACAACGAGCAGATGGAGCGACGGCAGCGAGTCAAGGTCTCAACCGATCCTGAGGCCTGGCTGTATGTCTATACGCCTGAGGACATCCTGTTGCAGAAGCTGAGGTGGTACCGGATGGGCAATGAGGTTTCGGAAAGGCATTGGAATGACATCCGCGGGATCGTCCTCGTCCAGGGGGATCGGCTGGACCGGGCCTATCCGCAAGACAAGGCGACGGTGCTCAGGGTCTCGGACCTGCTTCACAGGGCGCTGGGCGAGGTGAAGGGCCAGGTGTAACGGAGGGTCACATGCTTTGTTCGTAATGAAGTTCGGCGAGCAGAAACGCCTCTTCCGGATGATCCCCGGCCTCGAGCGGGCCGAAGGAGCGGAACCGCTTCTCTTTCCCGCGACCACGGCCCTCGGGGCGCTCGGGCGCTACATCTCCATCGGACGCGACCCACTACCAGCCGACCAACATCGCCTTCGACCTGCCGCCGCCGCTTAGGCAGGAGATCCGCGACAAGCGTGCCGGCGGCCTGATCAGACCTTCGTGACCGGCGCGGCGAGACGCCGGTTTCCGGCGACCTCGACGGTCTCGATGGACAGATTCCTGCCGCTCTTGTGCTTCGCAAGCAGGAACGCGTACGACGCGCCGATCCCGGTGACGCACTGCTGGCACGGGATGAGCGCCGTATTGAGCCGGATGCGTTTGATCGTGTCCTGGATATCGAACGTGACGACGTCGAACCCGGCAAGGGCGCGCTCCGCGATGGATCTCCGGCGTCAGCAGCCCGGATCCTTTCCCCGCCGGAGCGTGAAGGTCGAGAAACGCGTCGGCGACCGCCCCCGGGTCGCAGGCGCACTCGGGCGGCACCCCCGACTGTGTCTTCGATTGTCTTCTTACCTCGCTCACAATGTCGCTCGAGTATCAGTGCTGCTATCGGTAGAACTACGTACTCGCGATCTTGATAGTTGCTCCGACGCGCGTGACTCAGTATGTTCCGTGCCGGTCCGCCAATCAGTGACGCTCGGAGACGGAGGCGGCGGTTGACAAGCCTGAGGTCCCACAGTATTGAGTCCGAAGAAGAAGCGGCGCAACGGCCGGATCAGGCGGGCGTCACCTTTCTTGAAGTCCTCATCATGATCCTCATCATCTCCATCATGACCTCGATTGCGGTTGGCGCGGCGATGACCACCATGCAGAAGGCCCAGCTGGGCCGCTGCTTCGCCGATCTCCGCGCCATCCAAGCCTTGATTTACGCTGACGCACTGGAGGGTGGCCTGCCGGATCCGGACACCTTCTGGGCCGACCACTGGCGTGACGTGAAGCCGGGCCCCTATCATTACGAGATCGACGGGAACGGTCCCCACGACGATCTCGACGCCTTTGACGAGAGCGGGGCCGGGAATGCCCCCCGAACAGCCAAGGACATCAAGTTCGTTGTGTTCTGCCAGCACGACCACGGCGACCTTGCCCGATATGTCTATGTCGTGGACGACGGTCCCCCGACCGTGACGAATTCGACCAACGACCCCCACTTTGACAGACACCTTCCGGGAGCCCATGGATTCTGAGTCACGTTTGCCCCGATGGCTGCACCGGCGGTGAGGCACAGGTGGAAGGAACATGACGTGATGAACTCAAGGAGGGAGATCGGGGAAGGCGCACCGACTGGCGAAAAGCCGCATCCCCCGGTGAAAAAGCATCGGTGGTGGACCGCGCTCCCCCGACGACGCCGCTACATCGTGAACTGGCGGTACCAGCTTCGAGCGGGCCTGTTCAGCGTGGGTTTCACTCTGATCCTGCTTTTCCTGGTCGGCCTGAACGTCTATTTCACGAACAAGGCGAGTACGGAAGCACTCCTGGTCGTCAATCCGGAGCTGCGATCTTCCCTGGAGGTCAAGGACCGCCTCCAGATGCTGGAGCTGGGTCTGGGCTCCGCGGTCCTGGCACTGGCTATCTTCACTCTCGGCATCTTTGAGTCTCACAAGACGGCTGGCGCGTCGTTCAATCTCCGGCGAACATTGAACCGCCTGCGGGACGGCTCCTACAACACGGTCGCGCGCCTTCGGAGCGACGACAACCTCCAGGAGCTGATCGCGCCGATCAATGAACTGGCCCGCGCTCTCCAGGCAGCCAATGCGGCGGAGATAGAGACCCTGCAGGCTGTCGTGGAAGACCTCGGGAGAATGACGGACGAGCCATCGCGCCGCGAGTTGACATCGAAGCTGCTCGATCTCATCCGGGAGAAGAAGCTCAAGATCGCTCAGCCTGGTGCCGGCCGCGAAGCGGCGAGCCGGACCCTTGTTGCTCAGGGAGTCCTGGCCGGGCCATGAAGGGAAAGGTCGAGGAGGCATTGTCGGCCGGCGACCTGTACGTCGCGCTTCAACCCATCGTGAATTTCCAGAAACGTGACGTCTTCGGATACGAGGCGCTCGCCAGGTGCAAGTCGCCGCTCTTCAAGGATCCGCTCGGGCTCATCAACGAGGCCGTCGCATCCGATTGCATGGGCCAACTGGGTCGCGACCTTCGGGCGATGGCGGTGCGCTCATGCCCTCGCTCCGCGCTCTTCCTCAACGTGCACCCCTCCGAGTTCAATCAGGGTTGGCTCGTCCGCCCCGATGACGCCATCTTTTTCCACGATGAGCCGATTTACCTTGAAATCACCGAGTCGGTCCCGCTCAGCCACTACGAACACTGTCACGGTGTTCTCAAGGAAATCCGCAGCCGCGGAATCTCGCTGGCCGTCGATGACCTGGGCGCCGGCTACTCGAACCTGAAATACATCGCCGACCTCTCACCCGAGGTCGTCAAGCTCGATCGCGAATTGATCGCCAATCTGCGCAGCCAGACACGCCTTCACAAGCTGGTCTCGGCGATCGTGAGGCTGTGCGACGGGCTCGGGGCCAAGGTGGTGGCCGAAGGGATCGAGACGATTGACGAGATGTGCGCGGTGATCGACACGGGAGCCCATTATGGCCAGGGCTACCTGTTCGCCCGGCCCTCGCTGCCGGCCCCGATGGTGGATTGGAAGTCGCTGGAGATGCGGAGACAGTAACGCTTCCTCACCAGGTCCGAACCGTTCGGATTTGCCTCAGTAGAACTATTGGCAACCGGCATTGCGGGGCGCCGCATGACGCCGCTCAGGATTCGCCTGCTTTGACAGCGTTCGGTTGGACCCATATTCCTCTCCCACGGCAACGATGAAGGATCCCACCGGAAGCCGCACGCAGCAGGTCCAGAATAGCGGTACGAGACAGGGCGGAGGGGAGCGTCAGGGCCACTGGCGGACGGGTTGTTCGGGGGAGCACGCGGTCGACGAGATGGGCGGCGGTGTCGGCCATGCGTCGGCCGAACCAGGAGGGGTAGAAGCCGTGCCCCTTGCATGAGAAGGCGATGATCCGATCGCGGCCGCAGTCCAGAGGGCTTTCCAGTTCCGACTGGACGACGCCATCGCGAACGGTCTCCTCGGGGCGATGAGGCTCGTATCAGGCGGGCAGGCCGCACTTCACTCCGTCCGCCTTCGTCCCGACTCGAGAAGCCTCCGGAAGCCGGCGGCATCGCGCGCCGTGACGGCCGAGACGATTTGATCGATGGCGGCGCTCAGTCGCTCCAGCGCCCGGGCCGAGTGCGGGTTCATCGCCTGGATCTCGTAGTAGACGTCGGGACTCTCGCGCACCACGGCGGCGGCGAGCGCTTCGAGCGCCTGAAAGGTGGTGCTGCGGACCGGGTGGCCGGTCTCCGGCAGCGCCAGGGCGAAGGCGATGGCGGTGGCGTGCGCCAGGCTCAGGAGGTCGGCCATGATCCGGTCGTGATCGGCCAGCGGCACCCGCACCAGGCGCGCCGTGGTCGGCTGGAAGAGCCGCTCGACCGCCGCGGTCGCCGCGGCGTCGCCGGTGTCGCACAGGACCACGTCGGCATCGCGCAACAGCCAGGTGGCGGGGCCGAACATCGGGTGGATCGAGGCGACGTGCCCGCCGGCGCGCTGCAGCTCGCGGATCGGCTCGAGGAGCGGCGTCTTGATGCTGGCGATGTCGACCACGACACCCGCCGGAGGGGAAGCGGACCACCGGACGTAGAGCTCCGCGGTCGCGGCGGGTGGCGTCGCGCAGAGGACCATCGCCGCCGTCGGCAGCGCCTGCCGGGCCCAGGCGTTCTCGTCCGCGGCCGCGGCCGGATCGAGAGCGCCGGTTTCGAACCCCTGCTCCGAGAGGAACCGGCGCAGCCACCGGCCCATCCGTCCGGAGCCACCCACGACGACGGCGCTCTGGCCCGCGCCGACCGCGGCGCCACGCAGGCTGTCCTCGTCCTGCGCCGACACCGAGGCGCGAATCAGCCCCGCGAAGAGATCTTCCGCCACCGCCGGATCGAGCCCGTGCTCCCGCGCCCCCTCGCGCGCCCGTTCCAGGACGATCCGCTCCTGCGCGTAGTCCACCGTCGGCAGCTTGCGCTGCCGCTTGATCGCCCCCGCTTGCCGCGCCAGCTCCACGCGCTCCGCGGCGCGCGCCAGGAGCTCCAGGTCGAGCTGGCGGATCCGCTCGCGCAGGTTGTCGAGGTCCGGTTCGGTCATGAAGATCCTTCCCGCCCGCGCCCGTTTCCGGCGCACCCACGGCACAAGGAAACTCATCCATCATAGCGCGGCGTCGCCGGCAGCGAGCTTGCGTCCCGGGGTCCGCAGGGATCAGCGGCGGGCAGCTCGGCTGGTCTTTCTGGCCCGATATCGTGGCATCTCTTCGCGCAAGACGCGCCGCAGGGTGTCCTCGAGCGTGCGCTCCTGGGCATCGATGTGGGAGCGCAGCGCATCATTGATCAAGGTCTGATAGCTGCCGCCGCCCGCCTTGTGCGCCTGACCGCGAAACCATTCCAGCGCATCATCGTCAATCCGGATCGTGATGCGAGTCTTACCGGGGCGCTTGTGGACGACAGATCCACGCTTGCCGTGGCTGAAATCGTACTCCTTCTTCATCGACCTGCCTCGTATTGCCGCCGCTCGCGGCTGGTTGGGTGACGCGCTGAGATCAGTCGAATCCTTTCACCTCGATATGTGTAGACGACCACCAGGGTGCGGCCCAGGCCATCTATCCCCACGGTGGCAAATCGATCCTCGTTGATGTGCCGATCGATCACGGTCACCGCGAAGTCGTCCTCGAGTATGATTGCGGCGTCCGCAAAGTCGATCCCATGCTTCCGGACATTCGCGGCCGCCTTCCGCGCATCCCACTCGACGTCGACGTGCTGATGATATGCACATAGGTGCATATCATCAAGGCTTCGGCTCGGGTCCCACTCCTACGAGCCTGCCGGCCCGCGCAGGTCGAGCGCGAACGCCTTATCGCAGCGGCGGGCGAGACGGTCACGGTGCGTTTCGACGAAGCCGAAACGGCGGTAGAGCGCAATCGCTTCTTTCAACACCGAGGCGGTCTCGAGCAAGACGCGCGTGTAGCCGCGCCGCCGGGCGGCGGCGATCAGATCTTCGAGCAGGGCCCGGCCGATCCCCTGCCCCCGCACCGAGGGCAGCAGGTACATCTTACGAATCTCGGCTTCGGCCTCAGTCAGCCGGTACAGCCCGCCGCAGCCGACGATCTCCCCCTGCTCGTCTTCCACGATCCGGAACGCCCCGCCCCGGTCGGCATAGCTCGCCAGGAGGTCGACGAGATCGGCGTCGGTGCCGGCGGGATCGGGGGACAGGCCATACTCGCCGAGGACGGCAAAGACGATCCGGCGGACCGCCGGCTCGTCCCCGCGGCGGGCGTCACGCTGCCTGAATCGGGTCATGGTCGGCACTCATTCTAGATCGTGGCTGCAAATGGAATCGACGGCGGGCTCGGGCCGGCCCATCCGCTGGCGCCTGGCATCGTGTCCCTGGCGGCGATGAGCCGGCGCTCCGGTGCGATCCGGAGCGAATCCCGTTCCGGGTATTCGACGAGGTTGGCGCGTTGAAGGTTCTTCCATCGGGTGGGCGGTGCCCTCATGGCTTCCGGAAACGGAAATCAGCGCTTGACAGGCAAGAGGGTTAGGGGTACCTAAGCAGAAACAGGGGACAAGCACGTGGGATTCCTGAAGGGGCTTGTCAGTTGCGTACTCCTCGGCATCTTGCTGATGCCCTCGCCTCGCATCCTGGATCCCGAGCGGACACACAGCCGACACGCCACCTGTGAGCATCACCTGAGGCGGCACCATCCCGATCCGGTAGAGCGCGCGAAAATCATCCGCCGGGCCGAGCGGCGGAAGCGCCGCCTTGAAGAGCAGTCGCGCGAGGACGCAGCCGCGGTGGCCGCGTCGCTCGACGAGTCGAATTTGCAGCCGTGCCAGGCCGCCGCCGACCCGCCGGATGGCGACTCCGGCATGAAGAAGGGGCGGCGTCGCCCCGCGAAGACCCGCTTCTGGTCGCTGCAGGAACCGCCGAAGGTTCGTCGTGGTGGCGACTTCCTGGCCATGTTGTGGCTGTACCTCGAAGAAGAAGACCATCTCCGCCCCACCGGCACGGTCGAGACGCTGGCCCACTACGGCTCCGGTCCCTGCCACTCGTTCCCTCGCCCCCGCGAAGGTACGGTTCTTCACGACCTGTCATAGCGGGGTGTCGTGGCCGGCACGTACATGCTGGCCGCCACATCGGGCATGCATTCCTTTCCCGAACGGAGCTGTCTTCATTCCCGATGCTCATCCGGCGCCCGGCGCCGGGTCGGCCGAAGCCGAGGGCACGATGGATTATTTCGGACATAACAGGATCAAGTGGACCTACGCGATGCATCGGCTCGATCAGTCCCTGGTCAAGGGACTCGTCCCGATGAGCGAAGAACCCGATCCGGGCCGGGCCGTGCTGGCGCGCGTGCTCGCGATCGGACGGCACAAAGAGGTGGAAGGCACCGACGGTCGCAAGCTGATGTTGTTCCCCGGGGACGTCATCGCCGGGGCTCTGGCGTACCGCTACGCCACCGATCAGTACGAGGGGCTGCCGATCTCCTCGGGCCCCGCCGCGCACCTCTTGAGCATCGGCGGGGTGTGCGGGTATGTGGCGAGCAAGAACGAAAAGATGCTCGACCCGACGACACTCGAGTGGATCGGGACGCTCGCCGACGCCGCGGGCCAGCCGCTCCACCTGCGCCGCTTCGCCCTGCGACCGCCGCGCCGCGCCGCGGCGCCGCGGCCGCGGACGGTGCTCGTGGTCGGGGCGTCGATGAATGCCGGCAAGACGACCACCGCCGCGCAGCTCATCCGCAGCCTGAGCGGCCAGGGGCGACGGGTGGCCGCCGCCAAGATCACCGGCACCGCCTGTCGCAAGGACCCGGGGATGATGGAGGACGCAGGGGCGGTGCGGGTCCTGGACTTCACGTACCTGGGGCATGCGTCCACGGCCAACCTGGCGATCCCGGACCTTCTGGCGATCGCGGCCGACCTGCGCGCTCTCCTTTGCGAGGAGAGACCGGAGTTCGTCGTCTACGAGATCGCCGACGGCATCTTCCAGAGAGAGACGCGCCTCCTGCTCGACGACCCCGCGTTTCGAGAGACGATCGATGTTGTCCTGTACGCCGCTCCCGAAAGCCCTTCGTGCGAAAGTGGCGTGCGGTGGCTGCGCAAATGGGGGTACACCGTGAGTGCCGTCTCCGGCATGGTGGCCAACAGCCGCCTGGGGATGGAGGAGGTGCGCGCGGCGACCGGGCTCCCGTGTCTGAACGGCCAGATGATCCTGGAAGGCGCCCTGAATTCGATCCTCTTGCCGGCGTCGGTCGCCTGAGGCATGCCAGACAACGGGTCGTACACATCTATTTGGTGAGAGCGGTTGCTGCCGGAGGGGGGTTCCACATGATTGCGGGCAGATTTCATCGGTTCGTTCTCACGGCCATTCTGGCCCTGACCTTCGCCTCCCCGGTCGGGGCGGCGCTCGTCAACCTGACCGGGAAGGTCACCGATCAGGGGGGCGCGGGGATCTTCAACGTGACCGTCAACTTCGTCGACTCGTGCACCGGGGTGACCGCCCCTGCCGTCGGCAACGTCACCTCTTCAACCGGCGACTTCCGGGCCACGGTGAATCCCGGCACCTACGACCTGGAATTCAGCCCACCCGCGGGAAGCCTGTACTACGCCTGGCGCGTCCGCAGGTTCGACCTGACCACCAGCAAAACGCTCGCGACCGTGAAGCTCGGCTTCGGGGTAACGGTTTCCGGGCATGTTCAGGACGCCGGCAGCCTGGGTGTGACCGACGTCTACGTCCATTTCTTCCCGCCCGGTACGAGCGAGCGAACCTTCACGGTCCGCGACAAGAGCAACCTGTCCGGCAACTTCAGCATCGTCGTTCCCAGCGGCACCTACGACGTCAAGTACGGCCCGCCGCCCGGCACGCGCCTGCTGGGACTGGTGCGACCCTCGGTGGCGATCCCGGGGAACACGGGTCTGCCGACGGTCACGCTGCAGAACGGTCTTCTCTCGAGCGGCACGGTCACCGATGCCACGCCGCAGGCGCACCCGGTGGCGAACGCCAACATCGATGTCACGGATGCCGCAACAGGCGTGAAGCTGTTCGTGTCGCACGATCGCACCGATGCCACTGGTGCGTTCACCCTTGCCGTTCCGGCCGGCACCTTTGTCTTCGGTTTCAAGCCGGAAAAGTGCAACCTCCTCGTCGGCCAGGAGTCGGTGTCGACGACGATTACCGCCGACACGGCGTTACCGCGGGTTTCGCTCCTTGGCGGCGTCCTGGTCCGCGGGACGGTCACGGACACGCGTGCGGTGCCGATCGTCGATGTCAACACGAGCTACACCTCCCTCTCCACCGGCCTGCAGGTTTTCACATTCGACGACCACTCCGACGCGAGCGGGAACTACAGCGCCGTGATTCCCGGCCAGGACACGTACGATGTGAACTACGCGCCGAATCGCGGCGTGCGCCTCGCCGGTTTCAAGATGACGAACGTCGCCGTCAGCAACAGCAGCACGCAGGTCCTGCCGACCGTGCAGCTCAAGGACGCGATGCTTTTGAGCGGTCGAACCGTGACCTACAATGGCTCTCCTCTCGCCGGCATCGACCTCGATCTGTATCCGGCCGGCGTCACGACCAAGATTTACACGCCCAACGACCTGAGCGACGCCGCGGGCACGTTCACCGTTGCGCTCGAGCCTGGTTCGTACGACGTCCGCTTCCAGCCTGCCTCCACCACCACGCTCGCCGCCAAGCGGCTCAGGGGGATAAGCCTCGCCGCCGACGTCGCCCTGGGCGATGTGGCCATTCTGCAGGGGCTCACGGTGACGGGGAACGCCAGCTACATCGACCCGCTGCTCGGGATGCTCCCGGTCGACAACCTCGACATGGATTTCTACAACGCCTACACGGGCGAGAAGGCGGAGACGCTGCACGACAACACCGACTGCGCTGGCAACTACAGCGTGCTGGTGCCGGCGGGACTCTACGACGTCGTCTTCGTCCCACCCTCGTGCAACACGGGATCGTCCTGCACGCTCCCGGCCCCCTGCAGCCTGGAAACGGTACGAACCCTCGATGTCGTCATCACGTCTCCCCGCAGCGGATTGAGCGCCGTGCTGCGGAACTCCAGCCTGGTCTCGGGAAGCGTGATGAACGCCTCCGGCCTGCCGATCGCCGATGTCGACCTCAACTTTTTCCTCGCGGGCACCAGCATCAGGCAGATCGTTTCGCGGGACAACTCCGATGCGCAGGGCCTCTTCGGCGTCTTCGTCCCGCCGGGGACTTACGACATCCTCTTCACGCCGCTCGCCGGGGCGGGTCTCGCGCCGCTGCGTGTCAGCAACGTCAATGCCGGCGCCGACGTCGATCTCGGCGCCATCACTCTCTCGCCAGCCCTCATCCCGTCCGTGGGTTCGATCACGCCCGCGACGGGCCCCGGTTCGGGGGGGACCGCGGTCACGATTCAGGGTGCAAACTTTCAAGAGGGGCTCTCGGTGACATTGGGTGGTCTCGCGCTCTCAAATATCCAGATCGTCGGCCCCGGTCAATGCAACGCCACGACCCCGGCCTATCCCACTGGTTCGCAGAACGCCCTGGTCGACCTGATCGCCACCAACGTCGGATCCGTGTCGCCGGCCCTCCTGCCGCAGTCGTTCACGTTCATACCGGCGGCGTCTTCCGCTCTCGTCCTGACGGTCACCCGGAGCGTCTCGGACATCATCCTTGCGTGGTCCCCCACCGGGCAGGCTTTCTACACCGTCTTCCGGAGCAAGTCCCCGGGGGTCTTCGGACAGGCTCAGGTCCTGGCACTCGTCCCCGCCAGCGGCGGCGCGAGCGAATCGTTCACCGATTACGGCGCAGGCGTCGATGGCGGCTACTACTTCTACCGTGCGGAGTGAGTGAGCATGCCGGCCTCGGACTGCCTCGGAAAGCGGGCCTTTCCGGCCATGTGGATCGCGCTGGTGACCCTGGCTTTGGTTCCGGGCAGGGTCGCGGCGGCGGAGCGGCCTCCCGGGGAGAAGCCTCCGCTCCGGAAGGAGTGGAGCCTGCACCTCGAGCTCGACGAGCGATACGACGACAACATCCTGGAGCTCTCCCAGCGTGATCTGAACCGCCTCCAGAACCCCCGGCCCAGCGATGCCGCGGCCAACCGCTTCTCGATCACGACGCCGGACGACTTCATTACCATGCCGCGCGTGGCGCCCGGCTTTCAGGCCGACTGGTGGCGCGGGCGGCCGACATCCTTCGGTCTGGACGTCACGGCCTACCAGTATCTGCGCAACTCGATCAAGAACTACCAGACCTACCGCCTGTCCATCGGGCAGGCCCTGCGGTCCGGAAAGGCCCTCGACACTTTTGTGTCGGTCGCGTTCGGCCTCCGTCCCAGTTACTATGTGCGCAACCTGGTCAGCGACCGCCACCTGGAAGAGCTGGGCTACCTCCCTGTGCCGATCCCGCGACTGGAAGCCACCTATCGGCGCAATTACCAGCAGATCGAAATCCAGCAGGAGATCGTCAAAGACATCCTGTCCTTTCACGGTGTGTGGGGAGGGGAGCAGCGCGACTACAACCGTAATTTCGACGAACGCGACAGCCAGATGCCCTATGCCGAAGGGAGCCTCTGGTGGACGCCGTACCGCGATGGACGCTTTCGGCTGCGGGCCGGATACAGGCACGAGAGCCTGCACGCGAATGGAGACCTGGCCGACACGCCCTCGTTCACCGAGGACGACATTTCGAGCATCAGGGACATATGGGATGCCGAGATCCGCTTTCGCTGGGGCGCGAAGGAGTGGAGGAAGACGCTCGGCTTCGACTATGAAAGCGAGCGCCGCGACTACACGACGACCAATCCGTTCGATGCTTTCCACTTCGGCCGGCAGGACGCACGGCGGTACGTCACATTCGCCTTCCGCGCCGACCTCAGGAAGGGCTGGTTTGTCGGCGTCGGGCTCGAGCGGGAATCGAACCGGTCGACCTTTCCGGGGGCGGGTACCGCGAGCGTCCAGCCGGATGATTTCACGGACTACACCCAGAACCTTGCGCAGATCGGGTTTGGCTATGACTTCGGGGCGGTGCAGACAACCCCGCGCCGCCCCCGGACGCCCAATGATTGAAGAGGGGGCTGTGGACGACTCACCCCATGGCGGCCACCGCCAGATGGAGATCCTGCTGAATCACGTTTCTCCCGAGGAGATCCCGGCCTCGGAAGATCTGTATTCCGCGGCAGACCTCGCCGCGCATCTCGCTGCCCTTGGGGAGCCGCCGTCCTCCCTAATCGCCGTAGGGGACATCATGCTGGGCGATCACGCCCGGAGAGTGCTCGAACAAGGTGGCATCGACTATCCCTTCGAGGCCGTCCTTCCGCTCCTCAGAAACGCCTCCATCGTGCTGGGGAACCTCGAGGGCCCGCTCGCGCGCCAGAGCGCCAAGGAGGCCCGGAATTATTCCTACAAGGTGAACCCCGAGCTGGCCGGCGCGCTCACACGCGCGAAAATCAGTGTGCTGACGCTGGCGAACAACCATGCTCTGGATTGCGGACGGGACGGAGTCCTGGAGACCCTCGAGGCGCTTGCGTCAGTCGGAGCAGGAGCGATCGGGGCGGGTGCCAACCAGAGGGCGGCGCATGAACCCCTCATCCAGCAGGCAGGTCCCTGGAGGGTCGGTCTGCTCGGCTACTACTGGAATCAGCGTTGCGCCGCGACGCCCGATTTGCCGGGCGTCGCAATGAGCACTCCTGAGGCTCTGGAGGCCGACATCGGCGCCCTCCGGGACAGGGTGGATCGAGTCGTGGTCACCTTTCACTGGGGCGTTCCCTATGAGCGTCAGCCTTCCCAGGAGAACCGCGACAGGGCCCGATTCGCCATAGACTGTGGCGCGGACGTGGTGATCGGACACCATCCTCATATCATTCAGCCATTTGAGACGTATCGTGGCTGCCCTATTTTCTACAGTGTCGGCAATTTCGCATTCGGGTCTCGTAACAGCCACGCCGAAGGGCTGCTGGTCGCCATTCGATTCGAGAATGCCCAGACGACGCTGAAGGCCTATCCCCTGTACGTGAAGAATCGGGATCCGCGCGTGCGCTTCCAGCCGAAGGTGCTCAGAGGCGCCAGCGCGGAAAGGGTGCTGCGCCGACTGGCAGAGAATTCGGGGCCAGCGGGAGCGATGATGAGGATCGAGGCGGGACGCGGGACGCTCTCCGTGCACCGTTCAGAGGCCGGCCGCGCGACACGCTCCCGCTGAGCCTTCAGGCCTGTCCGCAGCCGACCGGCGTGGTGTTCAAGGCGGTGGCCGCGGGTTTCATCGGCGGATCTCCTCGAGCAGGAGCTGCTCCCTGCAGATGCGCGTGTAGAGGCCATTCCTTCGGAAGAGATCGTCGTGGCGTCCCTCCTCGACAATTCGGCCCTCGTTCATCACCGCGATGCGGTCGGCCCGCTGCACCGTGGAAATCCGATGCGCGATGACGAATACCGTGCGCCCTTGCATCAGGCGCAGAAGGGCCTCGCGGATCAGCGTTTCGGACTCGGAGTCGATGGCCGACGTGGCCTCGTCCAGGATCAGGATGGGTGGATTGTTGATGACGGCGCGCGCCAGCGCGAGGCGCTGGACCTGGCCGCCGCTGAGCTGCTGCCCGCGCTCGCCGACCGGCGTCAGGAATCCCTGTGGCAGCGCACGGATGAAATCGAAGGCGTTTGCGACGCGCGCCGCCTCCCAGATCTCCTGCTCGGTCGCCTCGGGCCGGCCGTATCGGATGTTCTCATCGATGGTGCCGGAGAACAGAAACGGATCCTGCGTCACGACTCCGATCTGCCGTCGCAGCGAGGCCAGGGTCACATCCCGGATTTCCTGCCCGTCGATCACGACGCGGCCTCCATCGGGATCAATGAACCGGGTGAGCAGGCTGACAAGCGTGGTCTTCCCGGCCCCATTCGGGCCGACCAGGGCCACGACCTGGCCGCCCGGCACATCCAGATTCAGGTCCCGCAGGACCGGCATGCCGGGTCGGTAGGAGAAGCGCACATCCTCAAGCCTCACCGCCCCGGTCGTCACACGGAGCTCGGATGTCCCCTCGCGCTCGCGGAGCGGCTCGGTCTCGTCGAAAAACTGGAGGATCCGGTCGAGGGACACGCGCGCCCCCTGGTAGGTCTCGTTGGTGCGCGCCAGGCGCCTCAGGGGGGGGAAGAGCATCGCGGCGAGCGCGTAGAAAGCCATGAGTCCGCCCTTGGTCAGTTGACCGTCGAGAACGATGTTGCCTCCGATCCAGATGACGAGGGCCCCTCCCAGTCCGACGGCCACGTTCGCGAATGCGTTCAGCCTGCCACCGACGCGCGCCTTGTGAACGAGCCATTTCATGAGGCCCGAGGTCTGCGAGGCGACAAGCGAGGCTTCCCGCTCCTCCTGGCGGAACGACTTGACCACCACGACGCCGGCGATCTTCTCCTGCAGATTGCCGGACAGGGCGGAACGTTCGCGGCGCGCCTCCCGTCCGGCATGCCGGAGCTGGGGGCTGAGCCGTAGAAAGGTCACAAGGTAGAACGGCATGACGGACAAGACCACCAGTGCGAGTTTCCACTGCAGCCAGAGGATGACGCCGACCACGGTGAGTATGGTGATGCCATCCATGATCGCCCGCAGGAAGCCGTCGGTGATCATGTCGAGGACGGCGTTGATATCGCCCATGAGGCGCAGCATCATGCGCCCCGTGCTGGAGCTCCGGAAGAATGGAATCGAGAGGGACTGCAGGTGCCGGTAGAGATCGAGCCGCAGCGCGAAGATCATCCGCTGCCCGATGTTCTCCGAGGCCATACGCTGCGCGTAGAGCAGGATCCCCTTCACCAATGCGATGAGGGCCATGCACAGGAAGATGGTGAGCAGGAACTGCTTCGGGGGCAAGGTGTTCCCGAACAGCTGGAGGCTCTCGTGGTGTTTCAGCACGGCGTCGATGACGTGCTTCATGAAGAACGGAATCGGGACGTCGATGACCGCGAGCGCGATGCTGAGAACGAGCGTCAGCAGGAAGAGCGCCCGGTGCGGCCGGGCGTAAGGCAGCAACCGGGCAATCTCCTCCAGCGCCCCCGGCTCTTTTCGGCGGGTCGGATCGGGCTGGATGGCCACGGGCATCGGCACCTCAGGCGACCGAAGCGGGTCGCAGGGTCTTGTCAAGGGCGCCGCCAAGGATCATCTCGCCGTTGAGGCACGGCACCCCCGTGGCGTCCTCAACCTCGGCGATCCCGAGCTGGCTGTTGGCAACCGGCCCCGCCACCCCTGCCACCGGATAATTCCGCTCCCTGAGCCAGCGAACGCCGCTCTCGCACGACGGGCTGTCGGGAGCCGCGAACAAAGCCGCGTCGACGGTGTCGTGGAATCCCGGGTCCTCGAGCAGCCAGCGCGTCTCACGCTGAAAGATGCCGTCGGCGATTTCGTAGACGATGAATTCCGGGTCATCCTCGAGCAAGCTCCGGCGCATGTCTCCGACCAGGCCGAGCAGGTCGGCCTGCCTCATCTGAGCCGTCGAGGGGTAGCCGAAGTGAGTGAAGTCCAGCACACATCGGGCCCCCGCATCTTCGAACATCCCCGGGTCCTTCCAGCACGCGGTGCCGGTGATCTTGCCTGCCGAGACACGTGCGCCCTGCCCGGTGAGGCTCCGGATGATCTGGGCCGCCGTGGTCGTCTTTCCGGCGTTCATGGAGGCCCCGACCACCAGCACGGTGCGCGCTTTCCTGGCGCCCTTCTCCCTGCGAGGAGATCGTGCGAAATCTCTCAGGTACAGCGGCCGTCCATGCGCGTCCACCATGCGGCCCAGCCACTCGATGATGGTCGGATCGAGCATCTTCTCGTTCTTGCTGCGCACCTCGCCGCAGACCCCGCCGATCCCGAGCATGTGCCCCTCCGGGGTCGAGGCGGCGGCAAAGCCTTCGTACTGGTCGGTCGCATAGCGGTGACCGAGAACCCCGGCCACCACATCACCGGGGAAGAGCATCACCTTCCGCCCGTTCGTGGCCTCGACTTCCTTGTGCCGGCCGATCCGGACAACACGAGCCAGCACCAGCGCTCCGGCGTCTTCACACGCCGCAGTCGGACCCAGATCCTTCACTCGGGAGCGGTCCACGATGTGCGTGGAATAGGTCCATTTGATTCTGAGGTGCCCGTAGGTCTGCATGCCCCATCCTCCCTGAACTTTCCGGCACCGCGCTGGGGGCGCCGGACCGACGGATGACCGATCGCCGCCTCACAGCGGCGCTCCATGGCCTGTATTGAGACGAAAAGCTCAGGCCAACCGGCTGTCGAAAGCTGGGAGGTGCGGGGTTGTCCCCTCGCGGGGGCGGGGAATCGTGTGACATGGACCGGACCCGAAATGGGGCCGGATTGTATCGGTCCTTTCTCGACGGGCGGCCGCCGTCTCGACGTTCAGGCGCAGCATGGCGAGAAAGTCACCGGTGGCAGGAATACGCGGAGCCTCCTGAAGGGTCCAGAAGCGGCTACCCGTCCGGCACCGATGTCGCCGCTTGCTCAGGCAGGAGTCATCGTCCTGAGGGTCGGCGGCGGCTTGAGTGGCTTGAAGGTCGTTCTGATCGAAATTCTGCGCCATCTGCCGCGCCGCCTCGCCGCGGGCGCGTTTCTCTGCTTCGCGTTGAGCCTGTCGCACGGCAATCCGGAGGACGCGTGCCCGATCATCGGGATCGCGGTGATGCGCCTGGAGATGGTGTTCGCAGGTCGCGTGGAGACGGTGCGTCCGGCGGTGGTGCTGGAGGAGCCGCGGGGATGGCATGAGAAGAATCCCCAGCAGAATGCCACTTGATAGCGCCTGAATCGGTCGCAGCACGCGCACTCCTCTAGCTTCACTTATACGGTCTGCCCTGCTCCGCGTCAACGGAAAGTTGCAGCGAAAAAGGTGCCCCGCAGTGCCCCGCATCCGGTAGCGCCGGCGGGCGTCGCGCTTACTTGCGGAAGGTCCAGCGGAGCTTTACCGCGAACTGGTCTTCCTGCGGCTGCAGCGCGAACGCGTCGCCATCGGCGGCGATCCCGCCCCAGTTGCGGTTCCAGATCACGAAGAGATCGTTCCCCGGGCGGAGGGTCCAACGGAGGCGACTGTTGAAGCCGAGATTCCGGCACTCCCGGGCGTCCGGCGGGGCCTCCTCGGGACAATCGCTGTCGTACTGGCTGAAGAACGACAGGAGCAGATAGGGGCTGAAGGCGTAGGTCGCCTTGAGGATCAGGAGCCGCTCGATGAAATCGCCCCCGGGCAGGTGCCCGAAGTCCTCCTCGGCCGAAAGGGCCAGTTGCAGATGGCCGGCCGGCGTCGTGTACTCCACGGAGGGCCGCCACTGGGATAGCCGCCCGCCAAAGAAATCACCGAACCAGACGATGATGCCGGCCCGCAGCGGGTCGTGGGTGGACGATTCCATCTCCACGCGGAAGCGGTTGAAGCGGTATTCCCCCTTCGGGATCGTGACGCCGCCGATCTCGAACGGGTCGTCGACCCGCTCGTACTGGGGCGCGAAATTGGCTTCCAGGTGCTCGCCGTTTCTCGTCTCGACGTTGAACGGCGCGAAGAACACGCGCCACGATTCCGGATCGCCGCTCAGATCCTCCGCGAGAAACGGAAAGATCTCGAAGAAGAACTGCCGGGCCCAGCGGAACGGGCTGTTCTCTCCTGGCCGCGGCTGGAACGCGGCGCCGCCTCGGTAGATCCGGGTTCCGGGCCGCGGCAGGAACCCGAGGGCGGGGTTGAGCGCGTCGCCGTATTGGTTCACCGACACGGAGAAATCCCACCGGTCGTTGGGGTAGGCGGCGCGGAAGCCCCAGCCGTTCGGGCTGTCGGGGCCGCCGACGGTCCTGGTCGTCTCGCAGGTGGCGTCCTCCTCGCACGGCATGCCGCTGCTGCGGGCCACCCAGCCGGAGAAGGCCAGGTTCTTGTCGCCGAAGAGTGTCGCGGTCTGCCAGACCGCATCGAGGCCGCCCAGCGAGTTGTCGTGGACGCCGTCGGGGTGCCCGTGGGTCGCGATGGCGCCGAAGCGGAGGTGCTCCCCGAGGTCGTAGGTCAGTCTCCCTGAGAAGAGGTTGGTCCCGCTCGCCTCCGGAGTGCTCGCGGTGTCGACATCGAGGACTGCGATCCCCCACGGCCCCGTCCTTCCCAGGATCTTGCCCCCGGCATTGATCGGGACCTCGCTCTCTTCGAAGATCCCGATCCGCCTGGAGAAGAACGGGATGAAATCGGTGTCGAGCCCCTGAGAAAAATCGAACAGGTTCGACCCTTCCAGGAAGAAGCCCCGCTTCTCGGGAAAGAAGAGGGGGAAGCGGGTCAGGTTGATCTGGCGCGTGTCGGCCTCGGTCTCGGCGAAGTCGGTGTTGACCGTCGCCACCGCCGCCAGCTCCGGCGTGATGTTCCAGGTCACGTCGACGCCCGCGTCTCCCCGGGTGAAGGAGTGATCCTCCTCCAGGTCGTGATTGAGGCGCAGAAGACCGTAAGGCGCGATGGAGAGCCCCAGGCCCTGCTTCACCTCTCCCATCCCGGAGAGGCTCCCGGCGCGGCGGAGATCGTTCAGAAGCGAGTCGTGGGTGATCCCGGCGAAGCGCAGCGTGATCCGATCCCGGGCGATGAACCGCTCCACGTTGAACCCCCAGGCGGAGAGCCCCGGCGAGAAGCGCAGCGTCTGGGCGGGGATCGCGACCTCCGCGGTCCAGCCGTCCTCCGTCCGTCGGGTGCGGGCGTCCCAGATCCCGTCCCAGTCGAGCGACGTCTCCCGGGCCTGGGAGATCAGCCCGTCCTGCCGGGCGCCGGCGGCGTTCAGCCGGAAGAGGTAGCCGTTCCGATGATCCCCG
>JAYUCR010000306.1:0-3980 GCA_043740165.1 Acidobacteriota bacterium
CCCGGCGCGGTTCGATTCGCGATCGGCGAACACGAACTTGGCGGGCGGGTCGTCGCGCCGGGCGGTCAGGAGCGGCCACTCGTAGTTGTAGGTGTTGAACGCCGGCGTGACGCTCACCAGATCCATCGACGCCTTCCAGTACGAGCCGATGGTGCCGACGTCGCGCCAGTAGCCGACGTCGGTCTCCCCCGCCCCCGGCACCCGGTTGTTCATGAAGTTGTAGGCGTGTAGGTGCAGGCGCTCGTAACAGCGCGGCAGGATGTCGCGCCCGATGTCGTGGGTGCTGTCGGCCGCGTCGTGATCGGCCAGCACCACGTCGCGCAGCACCTCGTAGTTGAACAGGTAGTTCCCCATCGACACGAGCGACTGCGTCGGATCCTCCGGGAACGGCGGCGGCACGGCCGGCTTCTCGAGGAACTTCGTGATCCGCATGCCGTCGTCCACCTCGATGCAGCCGAACTGGCCGGACTCCTCGATCGGGTGCGGCACGACGCTCACGCTGATGTCGGCGTTGCGCTCCACGTGCTCGGCGATCATCTGCTGCAGGTCCATGCGGTAGATGTGGTCCGCGCCCATCACCGCCACGATCTTCGGCCGGTCGCGCTCGATCCGCTCCAGGTTCTGGAACAGCGCGTCGGCCGAGCCCTGGTACCACCCCTTCCCCTCGCCGAACGTGGCCGGGATCACCTCGCAGTACTGCCCCAGGTTGCTGGCGAAGGTCCAGCCGCGCGACAGGTGCCGCGTCAGGGAGTACGACTGGTACTGCGTCAGCACGTTGATGCGCAGGATGTTGGAGTTGACCAGGTTGGTCAGGACAAAATCGATCAGGCGGTAGCAGCCGGCGAACGGCATCGCCGGCTTGGCCCGCCTTCGGGTCAGGGGGAAAAGGCGCCGGCCCTCGCCACCCGCCAGCACGACGGCGTGGATTCCGTGGGCGGACATCATCTTCATGGGCGCCTCCCGTTCACGGACGGCTCCAGAGCGAAGGATCGAGCCCCGGGAAGAGATTGTCGCGCGATTCGATGTCGGAGAGGCGCCGCTCGTCGATCTCTCCCCCCGTCACCATCCGCGCCAGCCGATCGAACCGGTCGAGATGATCGTGCACCCGCCGGCGAGCGTACTCGGGCGTCGTGCGGTTGCGCAGGATGAACGGCCAGTCGGAGGACTGCGCCAGGAGCAGCTCGCGTCCCGCCTGCTGCAGGGCGCGCCGCAGCGGCCCGGTCGCGGCGGGGAACCGGCGCGCCAGATCCTCCATGCGGCGTCCCGCGTCGTGCAGCGGCGGCAGGATCCAGTCGTTCTCCCCCATCAGCCAGACGTCGAAGTACCCGCGCTCCCCCCAGGACGATTCGGTCGGCCGGGCCACCTGCTCCACCGGGTGCGCCTCCAGGTACTGCGCCGGGCTGATGACCGCCACCCCGTGCGCTGAAAGCCGGCGCAGAACCAGCTCCATCCAGTCCGGCCCTTCGAACCACCAGTGCCCGAACAGCTCGGCGTCGTACATCGAAACCACCAGGGGCGGCCGATCCATTCCCCGCCGCAGCCAGTCGATCTGCGCCGCCCGGTTCTTCACGAAATCGTCGGCGTGGCGGCTGGCGGCGCGCAGGGCGGCGGCGCGCCGGTACGGCTCCTTGTGATCGCTCCGCCCGGTGATCCGATGGTACTTGAACCCGGTCATCCCGCGCCCCCCCGCCGGGTCGAGATAGGGGGCCACGTACTCCGCGTCCAGGTCGTACCCGATGTCGCGGTAGAAATCACGGTAGGCCGGATCGCCGGGGTATCCCTGCTCCGAGCTCCAGACCTGCACCGAGGACTCGCTGTCCCGCCCGAAGGCCGCGACCCCGGTCGGGCAGAGGATCGGCGCGTGCACCCCGAAGCGGGGCGGGCTGGTGGCGTTTTCGATGGCGTGCGTGTCGACGAAGAAGTAGTCGAGCCCGGCGTCGGCCAGGACCGCGTCGAGCCCTTCGAAGTAAGCGCACTCCGGCAGCCAGAGGCCGCGCGGCGATCGCCCCAGGAGCCTCCGGTGCTCCTCCACCCCGGCGATCACCTGCGCCCGGACCGCCCCGGGATCGTTCCGGTGGTGCGGCAGAAATCCGTGCGTCGCGGCGCAGGTGATCAGCTCCACCTGGCCGGCATCCTCCAGGCGGCGGAACTGGGCCAGCAGGTCGCGCCCGTAAACCTGCGCGAACAGATGCTGCAGGCGGTGCAGGCGGTCCCAGTAGAATCCGGCGACCGGGCTGAAGGCGGGGTCCTTCCGGGTCCGCTCCACCTCCCTCGCGGCGAGGTGGCACTGCCGGCCCAGGTGGCGCTCGTACTTCCCCATGAGGACCGGGTCGCGCAGCATCGTGGCCAGAGTCGGGCTGATCGAGATGGTCAGCCGGGCCGGCACACCGTCCCGGCTCAGGTGGTCGAGCATGTCGAGGACCGGCAGATAGGTTTCGGTGATCCCCTCGAACAGCCAGTTCTCCTCGAGGAAGAACTCGCGCTCCGGGTGCCGGACGAACGGCAGGTGGGCGTGCAGGACCAGGGTGAGATACCCCTGCGGCGAAGCGATGCCGAGCGGCGGCAGGGCGGCCTTCGGGACGATCCGCGGCCCCGGCGGACCCGGCTCGAGAGCGATCGACTCCTCGATGCCGCGGCTGGTGCGGCGGGTCGATTGGCGCGGGGGCCATCCGCCCGGGGCCGCACCACCCCAACCGGTTACATCGCCCCAGGCGAGGCGGCCGGCAGGCGAGGAAACAGGCTGCGGCTCGGGGCGATCGCCCAGGACGTCCGCGCCTGAAGGCAACTCGGTCTCCGTCACTCGCTCCCGGACCAGGCGCACCGCCGTGGGAGGAGGCGGCAGCGGCTCGGCACGTCCGGCGCGCAGAGCGCGCCGGTCCATCCATATTTCCGGGTCGGCGCCCGGCTCGATGCGCGGCATCGGCAGAGGATTCGATCGCAGGAGCTCCTGGAACCGGCCGTCCGCGACGAACCCGAGACGCGCCGCCACCGTGCCGGCCGTGGCCGGGATCGTCAGGTACCAGCTCCCGCTGCGGAAATCGAACGGCAGGCTGAGGATTGATCCCTGCTGCACCCCGCGTCCTTCCCCGGCGCGTTCCAGGACGATGACAGCCTGGCCGTGCGCCGCGTCGAGCCGGGCCCGCAGGGTGTCATCCGTGACCCAGTACAAAAAAAGGAGGCGCGGATTGACCAGCATCAGGACCGCGCGGGCCGGACCGTGAAGAGGTGGGATCGGAGGCAGCGGCTCGGAGGTGCCTTCGATCGCCAACGTCGTTCATCTCCTCGCACCGTGCGGAAAAGCCGATTCTAAGCGTGATGCGCTCGGAGCGCAACGATCCGCGGGCCTCGGAGCCTGCGAGGCGGGAGGGAACGGGCCTCCGCTTCGGTTCGCTCGCGATTCAAGATGCCCGCCCATGCCGAACCCGAGGCGCGGCTCACAGGCGCTCCGCCCCGTTCCCTCCCGCCTCGCATGCGACAACCCCATGGCTCGGGCCGCATCACGTTTCCCGGATGAGCCGGCATGGCGCTCACGCGATGAAACACCGCTCGCGCAACTATTTGCCGGGGCCAATCGCCTGGGCCGGGGGGGGGCGCCTCGTGGAGTCCCCTCACCCCGATCGGGGTTTGCCCCCCGGCGAAAAAAATATGTGCGACCGGTGATGGCGTACTTGGGCCGATGCCGGTTTAAAATGGGGCCCTTCATCGAAAGCCGGGAGGGAGAAGTACCGCCATGCTCAAGAGAATGATCCTGATGCTGCTCATCATGGCCGCGTTCGTGACGGCCATCGGCTTCATAAAATTCCGGCAGGTGCAGGCCGCGATTGCCCAGGGCTCTTCGTACCAGCCGCCGCCCGAAGCGGTCACGACGGTGGTGGCCGGCGAGGAGTCGTGGGCGGAGACCCTCGACGCCATCGGTTCGGTCACGGCGGTCAACGACGTCACCGTGAGCGCCGACCTCCCCGGCATCGTCGAGTCGATCG
>JAYUCR010000307.1:0-3976 GCA_043740165.1 Acidobacteriota bacterium
GTGAAGGCGCGGCTCCTGGACGATCCGGTCGTGAAGGGCATGCAGATCGATGTCGACACCCGGGAGGGGGTGGTGTTCCTGACCGGCACCGTGCCCAGCGAAGCCGAAAGGAAGCAGGCGATCGAGATCGCGAGGACGACAGAGGGCGTGAAGGACGTCAAGCCGAATTTCAAGTGAACCTCGAAGGAGGAAGGGCCATGAACAGTCTGACGTTCAAGGGCGAATGGAACGAAGTGAAGGGAAGACTCAAACAGAAGTACAGCCTGCTCACCGACGACGACCTCGCCTATGCGGAAGGCCGGGACGAGGAGTTGCTCGGTCGCCTGCAAAAGAAGCTCGGCAAGGCGAAGGACGAGATCCAGAAAATCATCAGCTCGATCTAGACCAGGCGGACATCTCCTCCGGCATCTTGGATTTCGCCGGGCCCCCGGCTCCGGCGCGGCTCACCAGGGAGCGGGTCCGAACAGCAGTCGCCTGCCAGGGGGCGGCTCAGACGATTCATTGAGTCCCGCACATGTCGCGCCTTGAAGGCGAGAGGAGAGAAAATGCAATTGTCACTTCGACGCAAGAGCACGGTCGCCCGGAAGCTCGGGCTTTTGCTGTTGGTCGGTCTTCCGTTTGCCGCGCTCCAGTCCTCCTTCGCCGCGCCTGCGCCCCCTGTTCCGCCCACGGCGGCCAAGATGCAGCCGGCCAAGCAACGCGACTTCCAGAACGCGATGCGTAAGCTCTGGGAAGACCATGTCGCCTGGACGCGGCTATTCCTCGTCAGCGCGCTCTCGGATCTGCCGGACAAGGGGCCGACGACCGAGCGGTTGCTGCGGAATCAGGTGGATATCGGCAACGCCCTGAAGCCCTTCTACGGCGATGCGGCCGGTGAGAAGCTGACCGCGCTCCTGAAGATTCACATCACGACCGCGGCCGAGGTGGTCACCGCCGCCAAGGGGAATGACGCGGCACGGCTGGACGATGCCAAGAAGCGATGGTTCGCCAATGCGGATGACATCGCGACCTTCCTGAGCGGCGCGAATCCCAAGAGTTGGCCCCTCGTCGAGATGAAGCAGATGATGCGCGACCATCTGAACCTGACCACGACCGAGGTGGAAGCCCGCCTCAAGGGGGACTGGACAGCGGACATCGCGGCGTACGACAAGGTCCACGAGCAAATCCTGCAGATGGCCGACATGCTCAGCATCGGCCTCCTGAGCCAGTTCCCGAACAAATTCGCTTGATGCGGCGCCTGGAGCAGAGTCGCCGGGTTCGCCGCGCCCTGTCGGGGACCTCCCGACAGTGATTTCAGGGACCGACTCACTATTGCGCCCCGGACCGTCTCCGTATAGTGCCGGAGCTTTCTCAAGCCGACTTGTCCTGACCGTCCAACAGAGGAGGAAACTGTGAAACTCATGAAGTTGAAGACCGTCGTGATGGTTCTGGCAATCCTGGCGATGTTCTCCGCTCCGAGTTGGGCGGGCAGCTTCGCCACCTACGGCTCTTACTGGAACTCGAAGGATGCGGACAACAGCTGGGGAGCGGGCGTGGACTTTGGATTCAACTTCGTGAAGCATCTGGAGTTGGAATTCCATGGGACATACTATTCCAGCTTCAAGAACGATAATTTCGCCGGGACTTCCACCTCCATCGACCTCACGGTCATTCCCGTCGACGGCGGCCTGAAATGGGACTTCCTGCCCGATAAGACCGTGAATCCTTTCGTGGGCGGAGGAGTCAGCTATTACTTCCTGAGCACCACCCCCGGCAGCGTGGACGACCAGTCCGGCGTGTATCTCAGTGCGGGACTCGATGCCGGTGGGAAGACCGGCACCCGGTTCTTCGGCGAGGTGATGTGGCGCAAGGTGGACACCTCCGTCAGCTCCGGCTCCTTCGAGCAGGACGTGAACTTCGACGGGCTCAGCCTGAACGCCGGCGTCGTCTGGCGCTGGGGCAAGTAAGGCCGGGGCTGGAGGGAACCGCCGAGGATCCGGGAGCGTCAGGATCTGCGGTGGGACAGGGCGTCCAGCAGGCCGAGGATCGCGCCCGTGTGTGCGAAGCCGGCTGGCGCTTGCGTCTTGTCGATCGACGGATGCCAGGCGTAGACGAGCGTGCGGTCCTTGACCTCGTCGATCAGCGCCCGGGCGATCGCGGGGCGGATGGCCGGACAACCGTAGCTGCGTCCTAGTCGCCCCTGCCGTTGCGCAACCTTCTCGCCAACGTAGGGCGCGCCGTGGATGACGATGGTGCGCGCCTCGGCTCGATCGTTCAGCCCCCGGTCCATTCCGCGCAGATGCAGCGAGTAGCCGTTCCGGCCGCTGTAGGTCGTGCCGGTCACGAACGCCCCGAGCGAGGTCATGAGGCTTCCCTCCTCGTTCGAAAACGTCTGGGCCAGGTCCTCGCCGGAGTTCCGCCCGTGCGCCACCAGCTCGTGGAAGACCAGTCGTCGCGAGGGGAGGTCGAACACCCACATCCGCTTGACCGTCGAAGGCAGGCCGTAATCGATCACCGTGAGGATCGGGCGGGAGATTTCCCCCCGGAAATAGAGCGTGCCCCAGGCGGACAGCGCCGCCCGGAGAGCCTCGGGCCGCATCGTCGGGGCGGCATGGAGCAGCGCCGTTTCGATGGCGCGCGCGTCCGCTCCGGACGGCCAGATTGAGGCCTGATGCTCCGGCGATCCCGAACGCGCCACGGCGACGCCGCCACGGGCGGCGGGCACCGCCGCCAGCAGGGGCAGGGTCGTCAGAAGCAGCGTCCGAGGGATCTTCATGACCCAGGGAGTATAGGGCGCCTGGGGCACGGAGTCATCCTCGACACGCAGGTGGCCCGCTTCGGGCTCATTGGGCCGGGGGGCGAGCGGCTTCTTTCGCGCCCGAGGCCGGCCCCCCTGAAACGCGCGACGCCACCCGCTCGAGCGCGGTTCGCTGGGGACCGTCGAAATCGTACACGTCCGGACTGAAGCGCAAAGCGCCGGCCTCGTCGACCCAGGACGTCAGATAAAGGATGTGGATCGCCACCGGTGGCTTGACGGAGAGGTGGCGCTCCTCCGCCTGTCCCAAGGCCTCGAGGAGGAGGTCCTGCGACGATCCGCCCATAAGCTGTCCCGCCAGATCGAGCGGCTTCTCGACCCGGATGCAACCGTGGCTGAGATCCCGGTCCAATTGGCCGAACAGGCTGCGCGCGGGCGTGTCGTGCAGGTAGATGTGGAAATCGTTCATGAGGTGGAACTTCAGTCGGCCGAGCGCATTGTCCGGCCCGGGGTCCTGGCGCAGGTGATAGGGGAAGCTTCCCTCGTTCAACTTGCGCCATTTCACCTTCATCGGGTCCACCTCGCGAGCGTCTTCCCCCTGACCCTCGAACAGGCGAAGGCCGTGACCCTCGAGCGACTTCGGGTCCTTCTTCAGCTCGGGCAGGTATTCTCCGAGGGCAATGCTCTCCGGGACGTCCCACGGCGGGTTGACCACGACCGCCACGATCCGATCGCTGAACACCGGGGTGGGAGTGAAGGCTTTCCCGACGACGATTCGCGTGCGCCAGGCGGAGACCCCGCCTCGCACCAGCTCCAGGTCGAACGCCGGGATGTTCACGAAAATATAGGGATCGCCGAGCCGGCGCGGGACCCAACGCCAGCGCTCGAGGTTCAGCTCGACCTGCCTCATCCGCCGCTCGACAGGCACATTCAACTCTGCCAGTGTGGCCGGGCCGAGCTTTCCGTCGGCCTCGATCCCGTGCTGCTCCTGGAAGCGGCGGATCGATGCGACCAGCGGCGCGTCGAATCGATCGATTCCGCCTGCCATGGCACCGGCGGAAAGGCGCTGCCGCAGCAGAGCAACCCGCGGTCCAAGCGAGCCCGGCTTGAGCTTCGGGCCGCCGGGGATCGCCGGCCAGCCTCCCGCCGCTTCGACCTTGCGCAAGCCTTCCAGCGCCTCGCGGAGGCGCGCATAGCCCGCGTGAGGCGGCGGCAAGGCTTCGAGCAGCCCCGCAAGATTGT
>JAYUCR010000308.1:0-1583 GCA_043740165.1 Acidobacteriota bacterium
CATCGGCCGCCTGTTGGGTGATTGGGTCACAGGACCCTCCTTCCATCAGCCACCGTCTTCTGGAACGAAGCGCGAACCCGCGGCGACCCGGGCCTGCGCACACGGCGGATGCTCGGGTGCATCCGGCAGCGCCGTGTTTGTGTTCGAGTTATTTCTCCGGTGCTCTGAAACAGACGCTACCGCCCCGTTGAGAGGCAGTCGTATCCATAGCGCCCGCACCCGTCCTGCGTTGCGGCTGAGCAGACACTCTGCGCCGTACACGTCACAGAGTCAATGGGATAGATTCAGGCTCGGCCCCGATCCGACTATCCCCTTCCCACGAAGGGCATCTTGGTCGCCATGAGGGTCATGAACGGGACGTTGGCGTCGAGGGGCAGGTTCGCCATGTAGAGCACCGCGCGGGCGACGTGGGACACGTCCATCAGCGGCTCCGCCTTGATCGACCCGTCGGCCTGGGGCACGCCTTTCGCCATCTTCGCCGCCAGCTCGGTCCGGGCGTTGCCGATGTCGATCTGGCTGCCCGCGATGTCGTGGGGGCGGCCGTCGAGGGCGATGCACTTGGTGAGGCCGGTGACGGCGTGTTTCGTGGCGGTGTAGGGAGCGGAGTGGGGGCGGGGGGCGTGGGCGGAGATCGAGCCGTTGTTGATGATGCGGCCGCCGCGCGGGTCCTGGCTCTTCATGATCCGCATCGCCTGCTGCGCGCAGAGGAACATCCCGTTGAGGTTGACGTCGACCACCTGCTTCCACCGCTCGTAGGTGAGGTCCTCCATCGGCACGGGGGGCGACGCACGCCCGGCGTTGTTGAACAGCACGTCCAGGCGCCCGAACGCATCCTTGGCCCGGGCGAACAGCGCCGCCACCGCCGCCGGGTCCGTGACGTCGGTCGGCACGACGAGCGCACGCGCCGCATCCGGCCCGGCGTCCTTCGCGGTCTGCTCCAGGAGGTCCCGGCGCCGGCCGGCGAGCACGACGCGATAGCCGTCTTTCAGCAGCGCGAGCGCGGCCGCCTTGCCGATGCCGGTGCCGGCCCCCGTCACGAGGGCCACTCGGCCGTGCGGTTTCATGCTGTCCTCCTGTCGAGCGCGGAGTTTTCACGCCTCTGCGTCGGACGCCACCGCGAAGCGGGCGACGACCTCGGCCGGGAGGTCGATGGCCTTCATGGGCTCATTCGGCGATTTGCGGACGCAGGCGACGGTCGTGGAGCCGGTGGCGATCTTCGTCTCGCCCCTCGTCATGACGAACGTGTAGTGCAGGGTCCGCCGCGTGATTCGAGCCACCCGGACCCACACCTCGAACTCGTCTTCGAAGCGAAGCGGGGAGTGGAAGTCGCAGGATGCGGCGACGCGCGGGAAGCCGGTCTCCTCGCCCGCCCGGGCGATGGTCAGGCCGGCCTCGCGCCACAGCGCGTGCTCCGCCTCTTCCATGTACCGGAAGAAGCAGCTGAAGTGGACGATGCCGGCCAGGTCGGTCTCGTAGAAGTTCACCCGGCGGCGCAGCCGGTGCTGGCTGGTCACAAGGCCCGTCAGGCTGTGGCTTCGCCGATCAACTCCCGCTCGGGCCGGCTCTCGTACTCCTCGAGCGCG
>JAYUCR010000309.1:0-3975 GCA_043740165.1 Acidobacteriota bacterium
GCGGCGCGCAGGCGCGGCCAGAACGGACGCACGCTGCTGCTGACGTCGATCAGCACCGCCACGCTGAGCGGGCGCTCCTCGCGCCGCACGTCGTCCAGGGTCTGCTTCCGTCCTTCCTCCTCGACCACGAAGTCGTCGCGCGTCAGATCGGGCACCGGCTGTCCGGACGCGTCCAGGACCGACACCGACAGCTCCACGAGATCGATCGGCTGTGAGGTGACCCGCACCGTCTCCTGGAGAACGGCGCCCGCGGTGACGACGATCACCCTCGCCGCTCCGCCCCGCGCGTCGGTGAGCCGCGCCTCGATCAGGTGCGCCGCGAACCCGCCCCCCGCATCCCACGTCGCGCGCCAGGGAGGGTGCGTCAGCTCGGCCACCGGCCGGCCGTCGACCAGGAACGTCACCTGCGTCGCCGATGTCCCTTCCGGGCAGACGACGTCGGCGACCACGTCGGTCGTGCCGTAGAGGATGGCGGTCTCGGCCGGGGCGGCGATCGCGATGTGGCAGGGGGAAGGGGGTCGGGCCGGAGGAGGCCCCGACTCCTCGGCGGAAGGCGGAGCGGGCGGCGGAGCTGCCGCCATGAACAGGAGCGCGCCGCAGCACGCCACGACCGCCCGGATGCCGCCGGCGCGAGTGGCCATGCGGCCCATTCTATCCGTCAGTGGAAGAGTCTGCGGATCAGAAACACCAGTGCGGCGCCGCAGAGGAAAAACTGGATCCGGCGCAGCCAGGTGCGCGCCGAGGCGGGGCCGAGCCGCAGAAAGCGCCGCCAGAGGGCGCCGAAGATCTCGTGGCCGGCCAGGCCGCCGAGAAGCGCTCCGAGGATCGGCAGGACCCGCATCATCGCCGCCACGAGGTCGCCAGTGACGCCGGTGGTCGAAGCGGGGGCCGCGGGCGCGCCGGCGATCGCCCTCCCGACCACGTCGCGCAAGAGGACGGCCGCAGCGACACCGGTCAGGACGCCGGTCACGAGGTTCTGGAGCACGATGCCGCCGCGCAGCCGCAGCATGTCCTGGCCCCGGCGGATCGAGGCGCGCAGCACCAGGAGAACGGCCGCGAGCACCGCGACCGCTTCAAAGATCGACTGCATGCTGATTCCGGTTAGGATGATCGCTCACATGTCGGCGCATCGTCTGCTCCCGGTTCTCCTCGGTATCTTGGTGACGCTTCCGGGCTGTTCCAGCGGTCCCGCCGAGGCTCCCCCGGGCGACCGGCCGCTCATCGTATCGGATCGCGGGGGCGCCGTGCGGGTCTATGAGATCGACGCCTCGTCCGGGGCGACGCGGCTCGTCGGCTCGCCACGCGCCGGCGACGCAGCGTACCAGGATTCGATGCCGGCCCGCCTTCCCGACGGCCGCATCGTCATGGTCAGCGATCGCGGCGGGCGGGCGGCGCTCTATCTCCTCGCCGTCGGCGCCGGCGACCAGGAAGACAACGCCACGGCGGCGCCGCTCCTCCCCGGCTCCGGGGCGAGCGATTCCGATCCCGCCCCCCTCGGTCCCGATCGCATCGTGTTCGCCCGCGCGGCGTCCGCGACCTCGACCCCACCGTCGGCGGCGCCCCGCGATCTTTTCAGCGTGGCTCTGGACGGCACGGGGCTGCGGCAGCTCACCCGTCATCCGGCGGACGATGGCGCGCCCTGCGTTTTGCCCGACGGCCGGACCATCATCTTTATATCGGATCGATCCGGCTCGCCGTGTCTGCTCCGGCTCGACGCCTCGGCGGCCGATCCGGAGGCGACCGTCACCGAGCTTCCCGCCATCACCGTCGCAGCTTCCCCCGGCACCACCATGATCGCCGGCGCCCCCGCCTGCATGCCGGACGGCTCGGTGGTCTTCGCGCGCTCCGTGGCCGGCCAGCCCTCGCAGCTCTTCCTCCTGGCGGGACGTGCCGTGCGGCAGATCACCGAAGCGGCCGTGCTGCCGTTCGGCGCGTTCGATCCCGTGGCCCTTCCCGGCGGAGCTGTCTTGATGACCGCCGGCCCGGGGCCGCTGCCGAAAGGCGCCGATCACGGACCGCGGTTCGCCGTCTATCGAATCGAAGCGGGTGGGTACAACCTTGTCCGGGTGACACGCGAGCGGGTGGGCTACGACGACCTGACGCGCCGACGGGGCTCCGGTCGCTAGAGGGCGCGCCGCGGGAGACGCGCTACTCGGTGGCGGTCGGGATGATTCCCACCGGCCGCACCCGGTTGGCGCGCGGTCCCTTCGGGCTGTTCTCCACCTCGAAGTCGACCGACGTGCCCTGCTCGAGCTCATCGAAGTTCATGTTCGCGAGGCCCGAGCGATGAAAGAAGACATCCTTGCCATCGTTGCCGCGAATGAAACCGAAACCGCGGTCACGCACCAGCTTTGCGATCGTACCCCGAGCCATGCTGCGACCTCACAACGGAATGGCGACAGGAGCGGCACCCGATTGCCCCGCGGCCCCGGCCCGCTGCGGGCCGTCCCCCTTCGGCCACCACCGCTCCAAAACCTGGAAAGGGGTTGCGACGTCAGGGGGACTCTAGGCGGGCTCGGTTCGGCTGTCAAGACCGGCGACGTGAGGCAGCGGGATGCGGATCGCCGGACACGGGTCCGGGCTCGCTCGCGCGAGACCCTCCCCTCGGCTCGCCCGTCGCCGCCCTCCGCGCATGAAGCGCGCGGAGGGGCCCCGGCTCGGGGTCTCGCACGGTCCGGCGATCCGCATCCCGCCGCCTCACGTCGTCGATCCTCCCTTGTCCCGAACCGGACCGCCCGAGCTCGGCAGGAATCGTGACCGCAATCTATTTGGTGAGAAGGACGCGGAGATCTTCTGCTGTGGTGACGGGGGGGTGGCAGGTGCCGTCGGTGCAGACGTAGGCGGCGGGGCGGGCGCCGACCATCGACTTGCCGTGCAGGAGAGGGAGCGACGTCGCGGCGGTGGCGTCGCCGGCGTCGGCGAGAGCCTGGACCGCGTTCGGCAGGTAGGTGGAGCGCAGCAGATCGTGGAACGGGCGGAGCGTGGCGTCGCCGCGCGTGCCGGCGATCACCACTTGTTGCTGCCGATCGAGCACCTGATCGAGGGCGCACAGCATCATGCCGAAGGAGGAGGGGTAGCGCTCGATGCGCTCGCGGTAGAGGCGCAGGATGCCGGCGGTCACGTCGAGAAGCGACGTATCGCCGGTGAGCGCGGCGAGGCGCGGCAGCGCGTGCGCCAGGAGCGACACGCCGGCCGGCGTGGCGCCGTCGTTGTTCTCGCGGGTGCGCGCGATGAGCGGCTCATGGTCGCGCGCCGTCAGGAAGAAGCCGTTCCCGTCCGCTCCGCGGAAAAGATCGAGGGTCTGCGCCGTCAGGGCGCGCGCGGTCTCCACCCACTCCGGCTCGAAGGTGGTCTCGTAGAGATCGAGGAGCGCGGCGATGAGCGCGGCGTAGTCGGTGAGGTAGGCCGCGTGGCGCGCCTCGCCGCCGAGATACGAGTGCAGGAGCCGCCCGTCGCGCCGCATCCGGTCGAGGACCAGGCGCGCGGCGCGGCGCGCCGCATCGCGGTAGCGCGGCTCGTCGAGGAGCCGGCCGCCCACGGCCATGGCGGTGATCATCAAGCTGTTCCAGTCGGCCAGGATCTTGTCGTCCCGGCCCGGCCGGACGCGGCGCTCGCGCGCCTGCAGCATCCGGGCGCGCGCCCCCGCCATCCGGAGGCGGAGGTCGGCCTCGTCGCTCCGGAGCTCGGCGGCGATCTCCGGAAGCGTTTTCGGCAGGTGGAGGATGTTCGCGCCGTGCTCGAAGTTGCCGGCGGTCGTGACGCCGAAGATCGATCCGACCAGCCCCGCCTCCTGCCGTCCAACCGCCGCCTCGATCTCCGCCTGCGTCCAGACATAGAACTTCCCCTCCACCCCCTCGCTGTCGGCATCGAGGCTGGAATGGAAGCCCCCTTCGGGCGAGGTCATCTCGCGCAGCGTCCAGTCGAGCGTCTCGCGCGCCACGGCGTTGAAGAACGCCGCCACGGGGGCGCCGCCCG
>JAYUCR010000310.1:0-3974 GCA_043740165.1 Acidobacteriota bacterium
CGGGTTTTTCCGTCACCGGAGCGTGCGCGCATGTCCGGCCCGGCCCCGCGAATTCTTGCGCTGATGATCCTGCCCGCGTCCGTCCTCCTCGGGATGACCGGGTTGGCCCGCGCCGATGTCCCGCTCGACGACGACTCCTCGGAAGCGCAGCTGATGGGGTTCTATGCCGGCGCCCTCGCGTTCACCCCGGCCGGTCGCCCGGCGGGAGGCCGGCTCGAATTCGGGATCGAGGCGACCTGGCTGCCGCATCTCAGCGCCGAGGATCGCGACACCACGTTCGCCGGCGCCAAGGTGGAGAACACCAACTTCACCCAGGTGCTGCCGCGCCCGCGCCTGCGCTGGCGCCCCTCCTCCGACTGGGAGCTCGAGGCCGGGTTCGTCCCGCCAGTGGAGATGTTCGGCGTCACACCGGAACAGTACGGATTCGCCGGGGCCTATCGCGTCGCTGGTCGCACCTCTCCGGTCGGGTTCTGGGTACGCGGGCATTACCTGGACGCCGATATCGTCGGGCCGATCACCTGCCCGGAGGATGCGGTGCAGGATCCCGCCAACGCCGTCTGCTATGGCGGGCAGGTGAGCGAGGATCACTTCAAGCCGGAGACCTACGGGCTCGACCTTGTCCTGGACGGGGCGATCGCCTCGGTCGACGGCCTCGGCTGGTACGCCGCCGTCGGATGGGAGCATCAGACGCTGCGTTTCGCGACCCACTTCGTCAACGCCTTCGGGCGTCTTGACGATCAGCGCCTGGTGGCGCGCGTGGAGCGCGCCTCGCTCCTGGGCGGCATCACCTGGTCGGAGCGCCACGGGCTGCGGCTGAGCTTCGAGGCGTCGTACATGCCCGATGCGCTGGCGACGGCGCGCGTGGCAATCGCCTGGGCCTGGGGGAAGTGATGACACGCCTGCTGCGCGCGGCGCTTATCGCTCCCATGGGACTGCTGACGGCCGCCCTGCACCTCGCGTGCTCCGATCTGCACGTCGAGCCGCTGCCGACCGTCGGCAGCGGCGCCACCGACACCGTCGTCGCCACCCCGTCGCTCGCTGCCGACATCCAGCCGATCTTCACCGCCCGGTGCGCCGTCGCCGGATGCCACATCACCCCCACCGAGGCGAACCTTGGGCTGGTGCTCAAGGACGCCGCGACCAGCCGCAGCCTCCTCGTGAATGTCCCCTCGGTCGAGTTCCCCGGTGCGCTGCGGGTGGTTCCCGGAAACTCCGCCGCGTCGTATCTCACGTACAAGCTCGACGCGGGCGAGATGCCCAAGGGGGGGCCGATGCTGTCGCAGGAGACGCGCGACACCATCCGGAACTGGATCGATCAGGGGGCCTTGGACAACTGAGGAGCGGCGCGCACGGCGCGGAGGACCGCCAACGGGTCGGGGTGCGGATCCCATCCGGCGACCGCCATGGCGTCTTCGACGTATTCGCTCCGGCGCATTCCGACGAGGACGCAGCTCACCCCCGGCGTGCTGCAGAGCAGCCACAGCGCCTTGCGTGACAGTGACTCCTGGCGCCGCGCGGCGGGGAAGAGCGGGTCGATCATCGCGGCGATCGATCGCGGCGTGCCGGCTCCGGCGATCGCGGCGCGGCGGGCGACCTCGGCCGTCAGGTCGTCGAGGCACGGCAGGCAGCGCGCCCACCAGGCGCGCCAGTCGGCCTCGTGCTCGCGGGGAATCGATCGCGCCAGGGCGCCGATCAGCATGTTGACCCGCGGGATGACGTACTGCTGCGCTATCTGCTCCCAGTGCTGGTGGTCGTCGATCTCCTCCGCCAGGCCGGCCACCTGCTCGACGAGCTGCTCCAGCTGCTCGGCCGCCTCCGCGCCCTCGGGAGGGAGCGCGGCCGCGAAGCGCTTCTGGTGCTCCTCGAGGAGCGCGGCCAGGGACGCGCGGGTCGCCTCCAGGGGCGGACCCGGCGGCGGCAGCGGCACGTCGGCGACGCGCACCAGCCGGCCGTCCACGAAGGCGTTCAGCGGCCGGTTGATCAGGACGGTGAGCCCGGTGGCCGCGGCGGCCTCGAGAGCGGTCTCGCCGTCCTCCGGGCCGGTGTTGCGCTGCAGCGCTCCGCCCGACTCGAACAGGTTCATCGGGATCTGCAGCACCTTGAAGTGATGCTTCCTGCCTCCCGCGGCGACCGCGGCCTGCAGCATGCGGCGCACCGAGGTCGCCTCCGGATCGCCGGGCGGCAGCACGGCGCTGTTCGAGGAGACCCCGTAGGCGCCGATCTCGCCCATGCGCACGCGCTCCTCGAGGCAGGCGAACGCCTCCTGAAGCCGGCGGTAGAACTCGGCGCGCGTCGCGTCGAGATCGGTGCCCGTGCCGTGCTTTCTCGCGTCGGTCAGGAAGTACTCCGGGTTGTGCAGCAGGCAGACATCCAGCCGCTGGACCGAGAGCCGGTGACGGGAGCGCCCGAGCTGATCCTTCAGAAACTCCGGATGGATACAGTGCCAGCAGCCGTCCATGTAGCGCACCATCTCCGGGAAGGGGGAGCCGGAGCGCTCGCGCTCGTGGGCCAGGGCCAGGTTCTGCCCCTGCACGTAGCCGATCTTCGACACGACCGTCACGCGCGCCCGGCGGGCCGGGTCGCGGGCCGCGAGCTCGCCCAGCACCGATCCGATCAGCCGCTCGCTATGGCCGTCGGTGTAGTTGGTCGAGGTGTCGACAAGCGAGCAGCCGGCATCGAGGGCCATGACGAGCGCCTGGCGGTGCTCGGGGGTCTCGTCGTCGACGCGGTACCCGCCGAAGCCTATCCGGCCCGGCGTGATGGGCGTGGGATCGGGGGCGGAGGCAGCACTCACGGTGCTGTGGCGGCGCGTCCCAGGTCGACCGGCTGCCCGCCTTTCAGGACTGCGGCGGGGTGCTTGAGAAGGGCGACGTCCTTGAGCGGATCGCCCTTCACGGCCACCAGGTCGGCGTAGCGCCCCGTCTCGAGAGTGCCGACGTCGGCCGCGCGGCCGAGAAGATCGGCGGCGGTCCGTGTGGCGGCCACGATGGCATTCATCGGTGTCATGCCGTACTGCACCATCAGCTCGAACTCGTGCGCGTTCTCGCCGTGCGGCGACACGGCGCTGTCGGTCCCGAAGGCGATCTTCACACCGGCTTGCACCGCCTTGCGGAACGAAGCCTCCATGAGCGGCTGGACATGAAGCGCCTTCTCGACCGCGAAATCGGGCAGCCCTCCGGAGCGCGCGCGGGCGCCGACGGTCTCGCCGGCCATCAGGGTCGGCACGAGCCGGGTGCCGTGCTCCTTCATCATCTTGATCGCCTCGTCGTCCAGGATGGAGCCATGCTCGATCGAGTCGACACCGGCCAGGACGGCGGCCTTGATCCCCGCGGTGCCGTGCGCGTGCGCCGCCACTTTCTTCCCCAGCGCGTGCGCCTCACCGACGATGGCGCGCAGCTCCTCGTCGTTGAACTGGCGCGCCCCGATCTCGTCACCGGGAGAGAGCACCCCTCCGGTGGCCGAGATCTTGATCACGTCGGCGCCGTACTTGACCTGGTAGCGCACCGCGGCGCGGCAGGCGTTGGCCGAGTCGCAGACGCCGGTTTCGATCCCTTCCTGCCCGGAGAGCCTCAAGTCGGGCCGGAAGCCGTTGCTCCAGTCGCCGTGCCCCCCGGTGATCGTCAGCATCTGGCGCGCCGTGATGATGCGGGGTCCGGGGATGGCGCCGCGCTCCACGGCGTTGCGGAGCGCCACGCTCTCTCCGCCGCGGTCGGCGAGGTTGCGCACGGTGGTGAAGCCGGCGCGCAGCGTCCGGAGAGCGTTCACCGTGCCGGCGATGGCGGCGTCGGCCGTGGTGCCCTTCACCGGCTCGAACTCCCAGCCTTTTGCGACTTCCATTGTCAGGTGCACGTGGCAGTCGATGAATCCGGGGAGGACGGTCAGCGCCGAATAGTCGATGACCGGCACGGCGGCATCCGGGGCCATGGCGCCCCAGGGCCCGATCGACTCGATGCGGCCGTTGCGGACGACGATGC
>JAYUCR010000311.1:0-1580 GCA_043740165.1 Acidobacteriota bacterium
CCGGCTCGGCGCGCTGGCGACGCTGATGCGAGAGAGCGCGCTGGCCGAGGCGGCCGCACGGGACGCGGAGGGCAAGGCGGGGCGCTGGCGCGGCCCGCTCCACGGGATTCCCTACGGCGCCAAGGACCTTCTCTCCACCAGGGGCGTTCCGACGACGTGGGGCGCCGAGCCCTACCGTCGGCAGGTGTTCGACTACGACGCCACCGTCATCGAGCGCCTGCGCGAGGCCGGTGCGGTGCTGGTCGCCAAGCTGGCCATGGTCGAGCTGGCGGGCGGGATGGGCTACAACAACCCCGACGCGAGCTACACCGGCCCCGGCCGCTCGCCCTGGAACGACGCGTATTGGAGCGGCGGCTCCTCCAGCGGGTCCGGCGCCGCGACCGCGGCCGGCCTGGTGCCCTTCGCCATCGGCTCCGAGACCAGCGGGTCGATCCTGACCCCGGCCACGTATTGCGGGCTGTCGGGTCTGCGGCCCACATACGGCCGGGTGTCGCGCCACGGCGCAATGGCGCTGTGCTGGACCCTCGACAAGCTCGGCCCGATGTGCCGCACCGCCGACGACACCGGCCTGGCGCTGGCGGCGATGGCGGGGCAGGATCCGAAGGACCCGACCACGGTGGCCGGAGGGTTCGACTACACGCCCGGCCCGCGCACGCGCCGGCCGCGCATCGGCGTCGTGCGCAACGCGACGGCGCGCAACCAGCCGGAGGTGAAGGAGGCCTTCGAGCGCTCGGTGGACGCCCTGCGCACGTTCGCCGACGTCACCCCCGACGTCGAGTTCCCGGACCTGCCGTATGGTCCCGCGGTCGGCATCATCGTCGACGCCGAGGGCGCCGCCGCCTTCCGCGAGCTCATCGAGAGCGGCAACCTGCGCCAGCTGCGCGAGAAGGCCGACCGCTGGGGCGGCTACCCGATGATGATGACGCTGGCCGCCGACTACATCGACGCGATGCGCGTGCGGGTGCCGATGCGCAAGGCGCTGGACGAGCTGCTCGCCCGCTTCGATGCGCTGGTCACCCCGACCCGCACCGCGGTCGCGCCGCCCATCGGCTACGACTTCGACAAGCCGCCGCAGCCGCCTCCCTCACCGGCGCCCGACAGCCCTGCCCCGCCGTCGACGATCCCCGCGGGGAACCTCGCCGGGCTGCCCGCGCTGTGCGTCCCCAACGGCTTCGGCCAGCACGGCCTGCCCACGTCCCTGCAGTTCCTGGGGCGCGCCTTCTCGGAGGCCACGCTCATCGACCTCGGCGATCGCTACCAGAACGCCACCGGCTGGCACCTGAAGCGGCCGCCGCTGGAGAAGCTCGCCGAGGGGCCGGCGCTCGCGCCTCACGCCCGCAGCGCGGACTTCGACGAGCCCGGCCGCCCCGACCTCTACCGGCTGTAGCTCGCGTCCGGCGCGCCGCTCCCGAGGCGCTGAAACCGCCGCCGCCAAACCTTCGGCGCATCACGGATTCGCCGCTCAGCCGCCGCTCATGCACAACAAAGGCCGCGCTGTGCGCTCCAGAGCCCCGCCGCTTCGTCTTCGGTTCAGGCGCGGAGCTCTCACGCTCCGCCGGGAGGGCGGCATGCATCTCGAG
>JAYUCR010000312.1:0-9626 GCA_043740165.1 Acidobacteriota bacterium
GAATTCAATAAGGATCTCAACAAGGGTCTACCGGGGTCGATCACCCATTGAGGGTGTGGTCCCGGCAGGTCCGCCCCGTTCCCGATCCATAAGACGGCGAGAAACGCGCTGACAGAGTGAGCGCGGGAGCTTCCCGCGCCGCACCCGCTGAATCACCGGTAACGCCGGGAGCCTGCGGGCCGAGGATTGGCCCGCGACCCGCCCGACGGCCGGAGGAACCCCCGTGATCGTGACGTCCGCCGAGTTCAAGTTGAGTGCCCGCACCGCCGACCGCTTCCCGCGCGACGGCTACCCCCAGATCGCCTTCATGGGGAGATCGAACGTGGGGAAATCGAGCCTGATCAACAAGCTGCTCGGGGTCCGCGGGCTGGCGCGCACCAGCAAGGCGCCCGGCCGGACGCGGGAGATCCACTTCTACCTGGTCAACGGGCGGGCCTACTTCGTCGATCTGCCGGGCTATGGCTACGCGCGCGTGCCCCGGCCGATGCGTCAGGAATGGAAAGGACTGGTGGAGGGATACCTGGACGGAGAGGCGCCGCCCGATCTGGCGATCGCCCTGGTGGACGCCCGCCACGAGCCGACTGCTCTCGACGTCGAGTTGCTCTCCTGGCTGCGTGCCGCGGGACTGGAGCACCGGGTGGTGCTGACGAAGATCGACAAGGTGCCGCGCGGGCAGCGGGCCGCGGCCGTCCTGCGGGCGATCCGGACGCTTCGGCTGCCCGACGACCTTCCGCCGGCCATGGTCTCCGCGACGGCGGGAGATGGGATGCCGGCCCTCTGGCGGCTCATCGACGCGGTCGCCGCGCCGTCGGGAAAGCGCCGTCATGACATCGCCCCGTCGCCCGGAGGCGGCGCGGCTTCGCTTAACACGCCGGAGACCCCGGCCTCATGAAGGATACGACTGTGAACGGAAAAGACGTGGAACGTGACCCGAGAACTCCGCGCGAGCCGCGGCCACCGCGTGGCCCGAACCGCGAGCAGGGGGCCCGGCCGCCCCGACGCCAGGCGACGGACGCGCCGCAAGCTCCCCCGCAACCCGACGTCGCCGCGAACGAGCTCCCGGAGGACGAGGCCGATCGCGAGGACGTGCCGCGCGCCGAGCTCACCGGCGAGAAGATGGACATCCGCAGCCTCAAGGAGAAGTCGATCTCCGAGCTGACGGGCATCGCCAAGGCCCTCGACGTCGTGAACGCCACGGCCCTCCGCAAGCAGGAGTTGATCTTCGAGATCCTGAGGGCGCAGACGGAGAAGAGCGGTCTCATCTTCGCCGAAGGGGTGCTGGAGACGCTTCCGGACGGCTTCGGATTCCTGCGGGCCCCCGAATACAACTATCTCCCGGGCCCCGACGACATCTACGTGTCGCCATCGCAGATCCGCAAGTTCGACCTGCACACCGGCGATACGATCTCGGGCCAGGTCCGCCCGCCCAAGGAGGGCGAGCGCTACTTCGCCCTGATCAAGGTGGAGGCGGTCAACTTCGAGCATCCGGAGCAGGCGCGCAACAAGATCTTCTTCGACAACCTGACGCCGCTCTACCCGAACACGCGCATCAAGCTCGAGACCGCCCGCGAGAACGTCTCCTCCCGCGTGCTCGACATCCTGTGCCCGATCGGGAAGGGGCAGCGCGGCCTGATCGTGGCGGCGCCGCGCACCGGCAAGACGATGCTGCTGCAGGCGATCGCCAACAGCATCACGCAGAACCACCCCGAGATCGTGCTCATCGTGCTCCTGATCGACGAGCGGCCCGAGGAGGTCACCGACATGCAGCGCTCGGTCAACGGCGAGGTCATCTCCTCGACCTTCGACGAGCCGGCGACGCGCCACGTGCAGGTCGCCGAGATGGTGATCGAGAAGGCCAAGCGGCTGGTCGAGCACCGGAAGGACGTGGTCATCCTGCTCGACTCGATCACCCGCCTGGCGCGCGCTTACAACACCATCGTGCCGCCATCGGGCAAGGTGCTCTCGGGCGGCGTCGACGCCAACGCCCTGCAGCGCCCCAAGCGCTTCTTCGGCGCGGCGCGCAACATCGAGGAGGGCGGCTCGCTGACCATCATGGCGACCGCTCTCATCGAGACCGGCAGCCGCATGGACGACGTCATCTTCGAGGAGTTCAAAGGCACCGGCAACATGGAGATCCACCTCGACCGCAAGCTGGCCGATCGCCGGATCTACCCCTCCATCGAAATCACCCGCTCCGGAACCCGCAAGGAGGAGCTGCTGCTCTCGAAGAAGGAGCTCGATCGCTCCTGGGTGCTGCGCAAGGTGCTCAACTCCCTCTCGCCGGTCGAGGCGATGGAGCTGCTGATCGAGCGCATGCAGAAGAGCAAGAACAACGAGGAATTCCTCGACTCCATGAGCGCCATGGGGTAGCCGCGGAGGGGCCTCTTGTTGGACCTGGGGCTGCGGGTCTATAATGCCGGCCCCATTGGCAGACGACGTCGAGTGCGAGCGGGGATTGCGGTCCCCAAGGAGAGTCGCGTCATGAAGAGCGGGATTCACCCCAAATACCACGAAGTCGTGGTCACCTGCGCCTGCGGCGAGACCTTCACGACGCGGTCGACGAACCAGGAGATCCGGCTTGAGATCTGCAGCAAGTGCCATCCATTCTTCACCGGCAAGCAGAAGCTGATCGACTCGGCCGGCCGCGTCGAGCGCTTCAATACGCGCTACAAGCCGGCCCCGGTCTCGGCCGCCTCGCCGGCTCCGTCCGCCCCGGCGGCTCCCGCCGGCCGCGCGGCGCGTCGCACCGGAGCGGCGAAGCCGAAGTCGAAAGCGCCCCGGGCCAGCCGTCCCGCCGGCGCCTGACGGGCGGGCCTTCCCCCGTGGAGATCCTGGAACGCCTCCGCGGCCTGGAGGCCAGGTTTGAGCAGCTGGCCGCCCAGATGGCCGAACCCGGCATCGCCACCGATCCGGATCGCTACCGCCAGGTCGCCAAGAGCTACTCCGAGCTCGAGCGCACCGTCCTCAAATTCCGCGACCTCAAGGGGATCGAGGCGCAGATCCAGAGCGCCCAGCCGCTGCTCGAGGACCCCGAGTTCAAGGCGGTCGCCCGGGAGGAGCTCGACGCGCTGGAGCCCAGGCGCGCCGCCCTCGTGCGCGAGCTTCAGGATCTCCTCCTGCCCCGCGATCCCAACGACGAGAAAAACGTCATCCTCGAGATCCGGGCCGGCACCGGCGGCGAGGAGGCCTCGCTGTTCGCCTCCGAGCTGTTCCGGATGTACAGCCGTTACGCCGAGCGCCAGGGGTGGCAGATCGAGACGATGTCGCTCTCCACGAGCGGGCTGGGCGGGATGAAGGAGGTCATAGCGCTCATCACCGGGCGCAAGGTCTACAGCCGCCTCAAGCACGAGAGCGGCGTGCACCGCGTGCAGCGGGTGCCCGAGACCGAGGCCTCGGGCCGGATCCACACCTCGACCGCCACGGTGGCGGTGCTCCCCGAGGCCGACGACGTCCAGATCGACATCAACGAAAAGGACCTGCGCATCGACACCTTCTGCGCCACCGGCCCGGGAGGGCAGGGGGTCAACACCACCTACTCCGCCATCCGCATCACCCACCTGCCGACCAACACCGTCGTGCAGTGCCAGGACGAGCGCTCGCAGCACAAGAACAAGGCGCGCGCTCTCAAGGTCCTCCGTTCGCGCCTCCTCGATCTCGAGATGCAGAAGCAGCGCGACGCGATAGCACAGCACCGGCGCAGCCAGGTCGGCACCGGCGAGCGCTCGGAGAAGATCCGCACCTACAATTTCCCGCAGAACCGGGTGACCGATCACCGGGTGAACATCACCGTGCACCGGCTGGCCGATCTGCTCGAAGGCGACCTCGATCCGCTCGTGGCGCCGATCGTGGCGCACTACCAGGCCGAATCGCTGAAGGAAGAGGTCCGCGTCTGAGGGCGGAGCCGTCCGGCAGCGGGACCGCCGCGGCCCTCGTCCAGGAGGGGAGCAGGGTCCTCGCCGCCGGCGGCATCGGGGACCCCGCGCGCGAGGCGGAGACCCTGCTGGCGCACGTTCTCGGCACGGATCGCGCCCGCCTGCATGCCGACCCGGGCGCGTCCGTCGACGCCCATGCCGCGGCCCGGTTCCGGGCCCTCGCGGCGCGACGCGCCGCCCACGAGCCGCTGCAATACCTCACCGGCGTTCAGGAGTTCTGGTCGCTGCCGTTCCGGGTCACGACGGCCGTCCTGATCCCGCGCCCCGAGACCGAGCACCTCATCGAAGCCCTCCTGGCCCTCGACCTGCCGGACGAGCCGCACGTTCTCGACTTGGGGACCGGATCGGGTTGCCTCGCCGTGGCCGCCGCCCACGCCATGCCGCGCGCGCGAGTCGTGGCGACCGACATCTCCGGGCCAGCGCTTCAGGTGGCGCGCGTCAACGCGGCCCAGAACGGCGTCGCGGCGCGCATCCGGTTCCTGGAAGGCGATCTGTTCGAGCTGGTCCTGCGGCGAGGGCTCGAAGGGGCCTTCGACGCCATCCTGAGCAATCCCCCCTACATCGGCGAGGAGGAGCTCACAGCACTTCCCCCCGAGATCCGCGACCACGAGCCGCGCCTGGCGCTTTCGCCCGGGCTGGACCCCCTGGCGGTGCACCGCCGGATCGCGAGCGAGGCGGCGCGGTACCTGCGCCCCGCCGGCCGCCTGATCGTCGAGATCGGCTTCGGGCAGGAGGCGGCCTTGCGCCAAGCCTATGCCGCCTCCGGCCTCGAGATTCTCGAGCTGCGCCCCGATCTGGCCGGCATCCCGCGCGTGCTTGTCGCCCGCGCCCGCACCGCCTGACGCCGCACCGTCTGGCGTAGCACCGGGGCTATACTCCCCGCCATGCTGGAGATGCTGCCTGTCGATCGCGCCCTGGCCCTCGTCCTGGATGCCGCGCCGACGCTCCCGGCCGAGACGGTGGCACTCGACCTGGCCGCCGGCCGTGTCCTCCGCGAGGAAGTGCGCGCCCCGGACGACGTGCCGCCCTTCGACAAGTCGAGGATGGACGGGTACGCGGTGCGCGCCGCCGATCTCGGTGACCCGGAACGGCCACTCAGGGTGATCCAGGAGATCGCCGCGGGGGCCGATCCGGAAAGTCTCACCGCGGTGCTCGCGGGGAACGCGGCGCGCATCATGACCGGCGCGCCTCTTCCTCCCGGCGCCGACGTGGTCGTCATGGTGGAGGAATCGGAGAGGCTGCCGGACGACGCCACGATGGTCCGGTTTCGATCCAAAGCGCGCCCCGGCGACAACTTGGCCCGCCGTGGGGTCGATGTGCGGCGCGGCGACCTGCTGCTCCGTCCGGGAGACTTGATCGGAGCGGAGGAGGTCGGCGTGCTGGCCGCGTGCGGACGCGTGCAGCCCCGTGTCGGCCGCCGGCCGCGCGTCGCGGTCCTGGCCACGGGTGACGAGCTGGTGCCGCCCGGGGAGACTCCGGGCCCTGGACGTCTGCGCAACAGCAACGGCCCGATGCTGCTCGCCCTGGCCCGGCGCGCCGGGGCGGAGGCGCGCGATCTCGGCATCGCGGCGGACAACCCGGAAGCGCTGGGCGCCGCCATCGCATCGGGGCTGGAGGCCGATCTGCTGCTCCTCTCCGGGGGCGTTTCGATGGGGGTCCACGATTTGGTCGGCGAGTCGCTCCGTGCCCTGGGGGTGGAGATTCTCTTCGAGCGTGTCGCGATCCGTCCCGGGAAGCCGTTCACCTTCGGCCGGCGCGGCGGCACTCTGGTCTGCGGCTGCCCCGGCAATCCGGTCTCGAGTTACGTCGTCTTCCAGGTCTTCGTCCGTGCGGCCCTGCGAAAAATGATTGGCTACCCGGAGCCGGTGACGCGACCGGTGCGCGGTGTTCTGAGCGATGCGGTGCACCAACGCCCCGGCCGCGCCGGGTATCTGCAGGCGCGCGCCGCCTGGTCCGGCGGGAGGTATCGCGTCGAGGTGCTGCCGACCTCGGGATCGGCCGATTTCGTCTCCTGCGCGCGGGGCAATTCCCTGGCGATCCTCCCGGCCGACTGCGGGGGTCTCGACGCCGGGGCCGAGGTCGATCTGCTGCTGCTGGACGATCACGTCGACCGATGACCGCCGCCGGGACCCGCCACCGCGTGGCGCAACTGTTCGGAGCGCTGGGATTCCTGGCGATGGTGTCGCTCCTGGGGCTCCTGACCTGGAAGCTGACGCCGCCCGAAGGGCCGCCCCTCTCCCGGCCGCGCCGCGGCCTGGCGCGCGCCCAGATGCCGGAGGACGCGAACCTGGTCCTGATCACCATCGAGGGCCTGCGCGTCGATCGTCTCGGGTCGTACGGCGACGCGCCGCTCTCGCCGACTCCCTACCTCGATCGATTGATGGGCGAGGCGTTCCGGTTCGAGCAGGCGACGACACCGGTGCCGCTCTCCTTTCCCTCCCACGCGGCGCTCATGACCGGGATCTCCCCGATCCATCGTCAGGAGCTGGTCCAGATGGGCGGCACGCTCCCCGACGGTCGCGCCACGCTGGCGGAAATCCTGAAGTCCTCCGGGTTCCGCACCGCCGCGTTCGTCGGCTCCTCCGCGGTGGGCCGGGCCGCCGGCCTGGCGCGGGGGTTCGATCGCTTCGACGAGCCGCGCGCCGGCGATCGTCCCGCGACCATCCGGTTCCTGGCGGAGCGCCCGGCGGCCGAGGTGATCGGGGCGGCGCGCGACTGGCTCGACGACAACTTCCGGGGCCGCTTCTTCCTCTGGGTGGAGCTGGCCGATCCGCTCCCCCCGCACCCCGCCGTCGCGCCGCGTCCGCTGCTCCGCGCGCGCCCGCCTTATGACGCGGAGGTGGAGCAGGCCGATGCCGAGATCGGCCGCCTGCTGGCGCGGCTGTCGTCCCTCGGCGTGATGGGCCACACGCTGGTCGCGGTGGTGGCGGTCCACGGCGTCGGGCTGGGGGAGCACGGTGAAACCGGCGCCGGGTTTCAGCTCTACGACACCACCGTGCGGGTGCCGATGGCGCTGCGCCTGCCGGGAGCGGTGGCGCGCGATCGCTCCATCCCCGAACAGGTGCGGTTGTTCGACCTGATGCCGACCCTCCTGGATCTCTTAAGGTTGGCCGCCCCCGAGGCTCCCGACGGCGTGAGCCTCGTGCCGTTGCTCGATCCGGGCGGCGAGATACCGCCGCTGCCGGTGATCGCCCAGGCGTCCGCCGCCGAAGAGTTTCTCGGCGCCGCCGCCGTGCGATCGATCCGGGCGGGGGGCTACAAGCTGATCGAGGGACGTGGCGACGAGCTGTACGACCTGCGCCGGGATCGCAGCGAGGCACGGAATCTCGCGCCGTCGGAGCAGGCGCGGGTGGCGGAGCTGCATCACGATCTGGAAGCCGCCTGGCCGGCGGGTCCGGGGAGCACGGAAGAGTCTCCCGCCGCATTGATTCTCCCGGCGGCGACTCTGCTCCAGGCCGCACCACTTCTGGAGGAGGGGATCGTGGCGTTGCGAGGCAACGACCCCGCGCGGGCCCGGCGCGCCCTGGAGGACGCCCGCCGTCTCGTCGAGGGGCGCGGACGGCCGGCGCCACCGGCCCTTCTGGCCTTGATAGGCGCCGCGGTCCGCCTCCAGGGCCGGCCCTCGGAGGCGTTGCGCCTCGATGAAGACGCGTTGGGAGCGCTCGACGGCAAGACGCCTCCGCTGGTGGCCCTGCTGCAGTCGGAGATCGGCGCCTGCCGGCGGCTCGAGGGGGAGCTCCCCGCGGCGCTGGTCGCGTACCGCGCCGCGGTGGCTGCGCGGCCGCACGACGTCGACGATCGGTGCGCGCTGGCCGAGGTCTTCATCGAGTCCGGGCAGGCGAACGAAGCGATCGAGGAGCTGCGTGCCGGCCTCGCCAGGGCCCCGGGTCAACCGCAGCTGCTCGCCGTTCTGGGGCGAGCCCTGATCGCCACGGGGGAGCCGCAGGCCGCCGTCGGCCCGCTCCTGGAGGCGGTTCGCAACGCTCCCTGGTTGAACCGTCCGTGGTTCGATCTGGCGCAGGTCTATGAAGCTCTCGGCCGGCCGGCCGAGGCGGCGCGGACCTATCAGTATTTTCTGACGCACGAGCCGGAGAGCGAGAACCCGCTGCGTACCGAAGCCGCCGGCCGGCTGCGCGTCCTGCAGCCCGGCTAGCCTGCGAGCCCGCTAGTGTCGCGTCCCCGAAGTCTTGTTAACGCCGAGGCAGTCGATGCGCCCGGGCCGCAAGGCGCGACGAGGGAACATATCGGGCCTATTTGACCGAGGAGCAACGCCGCGGGCCGGGATGCAGCGGCTGCCGAACGTAACAAGACTTCGGGGACGCGACACTAGTGCCGGCCGGGGACGACTCCGGCGCGCGATTCCCTGGTCCCCGCGCCGGACGGCGGCCCGGCCTTTCGGGCGCGCAGCTCCCCCTCGAGCCGCAGGAGCGCCGCGTCCTCCGGATGGCTGGCGCGACCTGCTTGCAACGTCGCGAGCGCTTCGGGAACGCGGTTCATCTCCGATTGCGCCAGGGCGATGCCGAGGATGGACGCAGCGGAGTCGTCGCCCAGCGCGCGGGCATTCTGGAACGCCGCCAGGGCGCGCTCCTGCTGACCGAGCCGGCGGTAGACCGACCCCAGCTTGAGCGATGTCGCGGCGGAGGGCTGCATGGCGGCGGATCGTTCATAGGCGGCGGCCGCCTCGCCCCACTGGCCGAGACGCGCCAGAGTGCCGGCCAGGTTGGCGGCAAAGCGCGGATTGTCGGGATCGAGATCGGACGCCTTCCGGAACGCCGCGAGCGCGTCGCGATCGCGGCCGGCTTCGGCGTGCAGCGCTCCGAGCATGTTGTGATATTCGTCGAGGCGTGGATCGCGGGCCACGGCGCCGGCGAGCGCCGGGAACAGGATCGCCTGGCGTGTCGCTTCGGGCTCCAGGGCGAAAAGCCGCTGCGCCACCAGCACGCGCAGCGGATCGGCGGCGAACGACTGGCGAAAATGCCGCAGCGCCTCGGCCGTCTCCCCGCGCCGTTCCAGGAGCAGTCCCGCCACCGCGTCGTCCAGCCCCGGCTTCGAAACGCTCCTAGGTGCGTACCGACGCGCATCGGCTTCCGCGGCCTTCAATCCGTCCGGGGAATCGAGGTCGAGCTGCACGAGCCAGAGCAGTGGCTCGATGTCCGATGTGGGGAGGGCTTCGAGCCCGTCGCGCAGCGCGGCCTGCGCTCCGGCCTTGTCCCCCATGCCGAGGTACGCCTCCGACAGCATCTGGTCGTTCTTCGGGAGCCGCTGGCGGGCGTTGGCGAGGCGAAGCTGCTCCGCCGCGCGCGCGTAGTCCTGCCGCTTCAGAAAGTAAGTGGCGAGGTTGCGGTGGTAGAAGACCTGCGTCTCCGCCCCAGGTCCGGCACCGGGCGCTGTGCCGGCCGCCGCCGGCGCCCCTTCGTTGTCGCCGCCGATGTAGCCCAGCGACCTCAGGCTGGCGAGGAGGTCGGATTCCGCCTGGCGCGACTCCGGCCCGGCATCGAGGGAGGGCGCCCGGCGCTCCGGGCCGACGCTCTCGTACGAGGCGATGCTGCGCACCGGATGGGCGGCGACGAACCCGGGCTCGAGCGCCTCGGTCAGCACCCGGCCCGGCATGTCGTGCGCCACGGGCAATCCTGCCAGGTGCAGCAACGTCGGCGCGATGTCGAAGAGCGTCGGCCGCACCCTCAGGCTCTCGCC
>JAYUCR010000313.1:0-9624 GCA_043740165.1 Acidobacteriota bacterium
GTCGACGGCGCTCTGGCGATCCGCAACGTACCGGTCGGCAGCTTCACGGTCTATGCCTATCGCAGAGACCTGTTCCAGGCCTATACCTCCTTCACCGGCGCCATCCCTGCGCACGGCGCGGTGATCCCGGCGACCCTCGTCCTGCCCGGCCTAGGAGTCGTGACGGGCCGGGTCTCGTTTGCAAACGGAACCGCCGCGGCCAGCTCCACCATGATTCTGTCGGGGACGGATGTCGCAACCCAGCAGACTCGGACCGATTCGCTGGGCGACTACACCTTCGTCAAGGTCCCAACCGGCCGGCCGTTCGACGTGCAGGCGCTCGATCCGACCGCTCCCCAACGTTACCGAACCGCGACCGGCAAGCTCATCGCATCCGATGGCGGCACGCTCACCGTCGACCTGACGCTGCCCGCAACGGCCACGGTGCGTGTCACCGTCCTGAGGGCCGACGCGACACCGTTCGCCCAGGCCGAAATCTACTGGCAGGACAGCTTCAGTTCCATCCATGGGTCCCCCTATCGCTTCCAGGGTTACACGGACGGCAACGGTGTGCTGTCCATTCCGGGCGTAGCGGAGGGGTCCTTCGTGGTGGTGGCGCGAGATCCAGCGAGCGGCGTATTGGCCGGCAACGTCAGAGGAGCCGTCGCCCAGGCCGACAACGGTGCCACGATCGACGTGACGATTCATGCGTCGCCTGTCGGCACGATCCAGGGGACGGTGTTCGCGGCGGATGGCCGCACGCCGGTGCCGTACGCCACACTGAGAATTTCCGCCGACGGATTCATCAACGCGTTCGTGTATGCCGACGGCTCGGGAGCCTACCAGGCGCCGGGGATCGCTTCCCTCGGGCAGGGCTTCACGGTCAGGGCGATATGGCCGGGCGATACGAGCCTGTTCGTGGAACGCTCGGGCGCGTTCTCGGCCAACGACGAGACGATCACCCTGGACTTGCCGTTGCCGATCTCGGTGGTGCGCGGGGTCGTCTCCTTCACCGACGGGAGCCCGGTTGCGTCCGCCCCGATCGCGATCGCGAAGAAGGTCGCATCGGGGTCCGGGCAGATTTACTTCTACGGCCAGACGGACGATGCCGGCGCCTATCTCGCCCTCGGCATCCCTGCGGGCGACTTCATCGTCAGCGCATCCGATGCCACCTCCGGGCTCAACGGGAGCGTGATCGGCACGGTGTCGGACATCAGCATCCCGGTGACCGCCAATCTCAGCATGCAGCCATCCGGCACGGTGACGGGCACGGTGAAGGACGCCGCCGGCGCCCCCGTCGCGGCCGCCGGGGTCGCTCTGAGCGCCAGCAGCCTCTCCATCGTTCACATGGTCACCGCCGACGACCTGGGTGTCTACAGCGTCGCGCACGTTCCCCTCGGTCCTCTTTCGATCCAGGTCCAGCAGCCGGGCACCGGGATCACCGGTGCGGCGGCGGGCACGCTTCTGACCGATCGCCAGGTCCTCACTCTGGATGTGACCCTCCCGCAGACCGGGTCCGTGCGAGGCACGATTTTCCGGCCTGACGGAATGACACCTGTCCCCGGCGCGACGGTGACACTCGAGAGCCTGGCGAACGGCGGGCCGCTGGGGGCGTTCCGTGCAACGACGACGGCGGACGCCTCGGGGGTCTACCAGATGAGCGGCATCCCGATCGGAGCCCTGCGCGTGACGGCCGCGGATCCGGCGAATCCCGGGCTCGAGGGCGTGGCCCAGGGGACGCTGGTCGCAGGCGTGACCGCGTCCATCGACGTCCTCTTCGGCAACGTGTTCCAGTTCGACGGGTCCGCCCCGACCTACAACCTTGACGGGACCGACGGCTTCCGCTACGACGTCGATTGTCTCGGCTTCCTGAGCGACGGCGGAACGGCCGACCGCCGGCTGACGAATGCCTGGGACGAGGCCTACCGCCTCTTGGTGAACAATCGGACAGGTGCCTGTCCTGCCGGCCCCGTCCCGCTGGAGCAGAACGGGCGGCAGATCGTCTTCGGGCCGTGGCCGTCGGAATCGTTGATGGTCACCCGGAAGATTTTCGTTCCGGCCGCCGGCGGCTTCGTCCGGTTCCTGGACAGCGTGACCAACCCGACCTCTCAATCCCGATCGGGACAGATCGCCATTTTAAGCGACCTGGGCTCGGACAGCCTGACGCGCCTCGTCGTCTCTCCGTCGAGCACGGGCACCTTCGCCGTCACCGACAACGGCGGCACGTGCTGCTCCCCGGCTCTGGCGCACGTGTTCTCCGGGTTCGAGCCTCTCCTGCCGCCCTCCGGCACACAGTTCTATGATGGCTATGATCAGATCTACTATTCGTGGAGTTTCACCATCCCACCCGGCGCCACCTACAGCTTCCTTCATTTCGCGGTGCAGCGCGACTTCAGCGACGCCACAGGGGCGCGCTCGGAGGCGGAGGCCCTGGTCAATCTGAGCGACCCCGAGGCCCTCGATGGGATCAGCCCGGAGGAGAGGAGCCAGATCCTCAACTTCATCGTCCCTCTGCAGGCCATGAGCAAGCGTCAACCTCACCTTGATGCAGGCCCGGCGTCCGACCCGAAGCCCCGACCACGCGGAGGGGGGCAGGTCTCCGGTACGGTGGCGTCGCCCACGGCCGGGCTGCCCGCCAGCGCCAGTCAGAAGCCATAGAGGGCGAGCGCGCAAGCCACGGACAGGACAGGTGGTGCCGGATGAGCCGCGCGTTCTGAGATGCTTTTCCCCCAGATTCTCCATGTTGACCGATGGTTCGATCACAGAACGATCACATGGAAGGTTCAAGCTCCGATTGCAGGTCCGGTAAGGTCTATTCCGTCAAATTGGGCGTCAACATTGGGTGGCGGAACGGGGCGGGGGACCGGGCGGCGGAACCAGCATGAAGATCCCCGGGAAGCCGTACCCGATCCGGTCACTGACGCTGATCGACAGCGAGGCCAACACCCCGAGGTGCGCGACGGCGAAGACGCGCCGGCGGCAACGATTCTTGAGAAGTGGGAAGGCCGGCTCCATGGCTGGAGCCGGCCCGGAAAGCGAAAGCTTCTCCGCGGTTACTTGATTTGGAAGGGCGTGGAATGCACCAGCGGGTCAGAACCGGCAGTGAAGTTCAAATTGTAGGTGCCGGTTGAATTCCCTGTGGTCTTCAGGTTGAAGATGTAACCGCCCAAACCCGAGTCGTAGCGGAAATCGAAGTCGGGATTATTCGAGTTTCCCGCATCATCGAGCACTCCGGGCGCGCTTGTGCTCGCCATGGTGACGCTTACGGCGTGCACGATGATTCCCGATGCGGAAACATTGTGGCTTGTCGCATCGCAGAGCTGAATCTGTATGGGGTAGGTGCTGCCGCTCTTCTTGGCCTTTGTCGGGTCGTACAGCAGGCAGATGTTGTAGGTCACGGAGTAGCTCACGCTTCCGCTCGTTGTATTCCCAACCATGTCGCTTGCGTTCACCGTGAAGCTCTTCGAGCCAGCCGAAGAGGTAACCAGAGTGCCGCCGCTGGCAACTGTGCCCATGCAGGTGCTCAGGCCGGAGCCACCATCGGAACAGGAAAAGTCAACGATCACGGATTGGTTGAGCACGTAGACGGAACCGTTGGCCGGTGCGGTAATCGTGACACTCGGTCCTTTCTTATCGACCTTGATCGGACCAATCGGCCCGCCCACAGCGCAATTTCCCGCGACGTCGCATACCGTGCGCGTGCCTGTGTGCGTCGTTGATGTCTCTGTTCCTGCCCCAACGCTGGTGGAGAGCGTGAAATTAGCATCGGACGAATTGGCAAGTCCCGAACCGGAGTCATTGGCGGTGCAGGCGATGCTCACGTCTGTGGCGTGCCATGCCGTGTCCGGGCTGGCACAAGTGATCTTGGGCACCATCGAGTCGATCGCGATCCCGGTGAGCGTGGTAGTTTGGCTGTTGCCGGCGCGGTCCACGACGCTGCCGGTGGCGCCTTGGCCCGTGCCTTCCGAAGTCAGCACGACCGGAGCGCTGCACGATGCAACGCCGGAGAGCGCGTCGCTGCACGCGAAGCTGATGGTGACATCGCTCTTGTTCCACCCCGCCCCGTTCGCCGCGGGCGCGGCGCTCGCGACGATGACCGGCGGGGTCTTGTCGATTTGAACGGTGGTGCTGCGGTGGGCCTCGACGTTGCCGGCAATGTCGGTCGCGAAGAAGCCCAGCCTGGTGATGCCCTCGGTGGAGATCGCGATCGAGGCGACCGCACCGGGCACGTGCGTCTCCGCGATCGGCTGAACGCCGGTTGCGAAGTACGCGACCTCGGCGACGCCGCTCCCGGTTGGCTCGTCGGTCGCCTGCAGCGTGACCGAGACGTCGGTGGCGGCCCAGCCGCCGCTCGCAGGCGCAGGGATCCGCGTGGCGATGGTGGTCGGCGGCGTGACGTCGAGCGACACGCAAGCATTGTCATGGTTGGACCAGTACGCATCTACGCTGAGGCTCGTGCCATCGGTCGCGGTGAATTCGGCGCGCGCGCCGTGGCAGATGTCCGCGATCTCGCCCTCGGTGAACAGCGACCCGATGTGACCGAGGTCGAAGACGCCCCCGACCGTCGCAGTCGACCCATCGATCCAGTGCGCCAGCGGCAGCGGATCGGTCGCAGCCTCGACGATCTCGTGCGTGACATTCGCCATCAACCCGGCAAGGTCAGCGGAGCACTCGGTGGGAATCATCACGAGGTTGATCGGGCGACCCTGGGTTCCCGGGATCACGGGCGGCAGAGCCGGGACGAAGAGCGCGCGCGAAGGAATCTGGAAGTGGAACGCGCCGTAGTCATCGCAGGATCTCTTTCCGAAGTCGTCGACGACGGTTCCCTTCGGCAGAAACAGCACATAGATGCGCGAGCCGGTCGGGTTCGGGGTCGCCAGGCACGTGGCGGTTCCGATCGGATCGAGCAAGGTGAAGCAATCGATCGGCAGACCGCCGCACAGGCCGCACGTGAGCGGATTCGGCGAGCCGATCGCTTTCGGCACGTTGTCGAACGGCGTGTATTCCTCGCAGCTCATGAACGCGAAGGCATCCGGAGTGGTGGTCGTGGGGCCCGGATCATTGCCGCAAATGTCGGCGGAATCCGTGCCCCCCTCGAAGTGGAAGCCGTTCACGCCGTACTGACAGAGGCGATCGAAGTACGTGGTCGCGAGCACCGAACGCATGGCGTTCTCGATGTCCGCCTTGCGAAAATTGGCGGGGTTCGCGTCCCAGTCGTCGTCCCAATATATATTGAAGAGCCCCAGGTTGCCGCCGTAGGCGGAGTACAAGAGCGGCACTCCGGATTCCACATCCGTCGTGACGTCGTTGGTCGGCGTATAAGGACATTGTGCCCGCGCTGTGCCAGCCATGACAGCGAGCAGCGCCAACGCGGACGACGTGCGCTTCAGTAAGGCGAGCGTGCCCATATCGAATCCCCTCCTATACTGACCAGAGCCACTTTGCAGGCGATGTCCCGGCGACCGTTGAAAGTTGACAGTGATTGTTGTTGGCATTCTGCGCGATGTTGACCTGCCTGTCCAGAGCGATGACGCCGGTCGTCGCGTCGAGAGCCGCGACCAAGCGCGGCTGTCACCATTTGATCGCCACGGACACCCGCTAACGCGGTGCAGTCAATTATTGGTGATGCCCAGCTCGCATCTCGACGGTCGCAAGTGATTGAAAAATCATGGTGCCGGAGGTCGGACTCGAACCGACATGGGCTTGCGCCCGCGGGATTTTGAGTCCCGTGCGTCTACCAGTTTCGCCACTCCGGCGCCGGACAGAGCGAAGGTTAGTGGATCGGCCGTCCGGACGGCAAGACGGGGCTCGGGCGCGCGGATCGCGCGCCGGTGTCAGCGCTCGGGGTGCGCCGCGAGGTCGGTTTCGAGGGCGCGGATCTTCGTGAGGGCCGCTTCACGATCGGCGGAGGTCACGGGGCCGCGCGCCAGGTAGTCGCGATACGCCTCGAGGGCCGCGCTCCTCTCGCCGCGCGCTTCGAGCGCCACGCCAAGCCGGACGGCGGCGTGCGCGTAGGCGGGATCGGAGACGAGCGCCCGGCGGTAAAGATCGATCGCTTCATCGAGCCCGCCCTGGGCCCGCAACACCTCCGCGAGGTTCGTCAGGGCGCGCGGCTCCCCGGGATCGATCCGCAGCGCCGAGCGCAGGGCCTGCTCGGCCCCCGCCGGATCGCCGAGACGCAGGCGGGCGATCGCCAGGTTGATCCAGATGCGCGGGAGGGTCGCATCGGCCCGGACGGCGGTTTCGAGATCGTCGGCGGCGCCGCTGAGGTTGCCTGTGTCCAGGCGGAGCCGGCCGCGGTTATAGAGCGCCTCCGGATTGTCAGGCTCCAGGAGCACGACGCGATCGAAGAACGCGGCGGCGGCCTGGCGGTCGCCGCGCTCCGCCGCCATCACCCCGAGGTTGATCAAGGGGCGAGCCTTGTCGGGAGCGCGCAGGCGCGCCTCTTCCCACAGGAGCCGTGGATCGGACCAGAGCCGCGCGCGCACCAGGAGGAGCGGTGCGAGGAGCGCTATAAGAAGCGCGCTCGCGGCCACCGGCAGAATCGATCCTGACGACCCGGCCTGCCGGCCTCCGCGTGCGCCCCGGCCCGCCCTCAGGTGCCGGCTTGCGCTCACTTCCCGGCGGGCGCGCGCGGTCGCCAGGAACGTCGCAACCAATCCCGCCACGGCCAGCGCCACGCCGATCATCGGCAGATAGGCCCGCCGCTCCGACATCAGATCGGGAAGCGGGGCGACGAAGTAGAGCAGGTCGCCGATCGCGGCGACCACAACGCCCGCGCAGGCGCAGCGCAGGCCGTCCCGGACCGGGTCGCCCGGTGGCCGGAGACGGACGGATGCCGCCACGGCGGCGGCGACGATGGCGATGCAGGCGAGGAGCGCCACGGCTCCGAGCGGCAGCGAGGGAACCAGCGCCAGCGGGTCGATGCTCTGGCCTGTCGGCACGAGGACGAGCCGCAGGGTTCGGAGCGCCACGACCGACTGGCCCAGGATGTTTTCGCGCAGCCCGCGAGCGAAGACCTGCCGGCCGACCGCTCCCAGCAGAGCGGCGCGCAGCGCCAGGAAAAGGGCGATGGGGACGGCGAGCGCTGTGGCGCGCCGTACGGCGCCGCGCGCCGGTCTCGCTTCCGCCATCGTCCACCAGACGAATGCGAGGAGGGGGAGCATCACCGGCTCCTCCTTCGCCGCCAGGGCGAGCACGAGGCACGCGAGAGCCGCGAGCCAGCGTAGCGCGTCACCCCGTCCTGTCGCTCCGGTGCCGGTTGCGTCGTCGCCGTGCTCCCACGGAACCGCCAGAAGGCAGAGCAGCGAGAAGAGAGTCGCAAGGACGCCAGCCCGTCCCCATATATAGATGATGGACTCCGACTGCAGGGGATGGAGGAGATAGACCGCCGTGCCGGCGAGGGCTGCCGCGTCCGGGAGAGGCAGGCGACGCAGGAGGCGGTAGAGAGCCAGGCCGGCCAGGAGGTGCAGCAGCAGGCCGGTGATCCGGAAGCCGCGCGGGGCCAGGCTATGCGCCGCGGCATCCAGGCGCAGCGACAGAAAGAAGAGCGGCCGCGCCTGGTCGGGGGAGAAGCGGTAGAGCAGCGCCTCGCGCAGCGGAGCGCCGGGGTGGACCGCGCGGTTGTCGGCGATGCCCGCCTGCTCGTCGAAGGTGAAGGGGGCGTCCACCGCGGGCAGGCAGCAGAGCGCCGTCACCGCGAGCAACGCCACGAGCGTGAGGGCGCTCTGCGTTCGGCTCACCACTCCACCTCCGCGAATTCCGCATGCTATGGACCGGCTCCGGGGCTGTCAAGATAGAATGCGCGCTCATGCTCCCTGCGGAACGCCATGCCCTCCGCTGATCCGCGTCTCGACGCGATCCTCCGGCCGCGCTCCATCGCGGTCGTCGGCGCCTCGCACCGCAAGCAGGCGATCGGGCGCGAGATCCTGCACAACCTGATCGAGTTCGGGTACACGGGACCGGTCTATCCGGTCAATCCGAACCTCGCGGCGGTGCACTCGCTGCGCGCCTACGCCAGCCTGCGCGACATCCCCGATCCGGTCGACCTGGCGGTGATCGTCGTGCCGCAGCGCGAGGTGGCGCGGGTAGTGGACGACGCCGCCGCCAAGGGGGTGCGCGGCCTGGTCGTCATCACCGCCGGGTACGGCGAGACCGGCGCCGAGGGCCGGCGGGCGGAAGACGCGCTCAAGGAAAAGGTGCGGGCGGCGGGGATGCGGATGGTGGGCCCGAACTGCATGGGGGTGATCAACACCGATCCTGAAGTGAGCATGAACGCCACCTTCGCGGCCACGGCGCCGATCGCCGGCAGCGCCGGATTCATGTCGCAGAGTGGTGCCTTGGGCGAGATGATCCTGGCGCACGCCGAGCAGATCGGCCTCGGCATCGCCTATTTCGTCAGCATGGGGAACAAGACCGACGTCTCGGGGAACGATCTGCTCGAGGCGTGGCAGGACGACCCGCGCGTCAACGTCATCCTGATGTACCTGGAGTCGTTCGGAAACCCGGCGCGGTTCGCGGCGATCGCGCGGCGGGTGACGCGCGTCAAGCCGATCCTGGCGGTGAAATCGGGGCGCTCCGCCGCCGGCGCGCGCGCCGCCTTCTCGCACACCGGGGCGCTGGCCGGGGCCGAGGTGGCGGTCGACACCCTGATGGAGCAGTGCGGCGTGCTGCGCATGGGGACGATGAGCGAGATGTTCAACCTGGCGACGGCGCTGGCCCACCAGCCGCTGCCGCGCGGGCCGCGCATCGCGGTGCTGACCAACGCCGGCGGTCCGGCGATCATGGCGACCGACGCGCTGGTGATGCGCGGGCTCGAGGTCGCCGATCTGCCGGAGGCGGCGCAGGCGGCGCTGCGCGGGGTGCTGGCCCCCGAGGCGAGCGTGCGCAACCCGGTCGACATGATCGCCTCGGCCGATGGACCGCGTTATGCGGCGGCGCTCGACATCCTGACGAAGACCGAGGGCATCGACGGGCTGATCGTGCTGTTCGTCTCGCCGATCATGATCAATGCGGTCGAGGTGGCGCGCGCCATCATCGCCGCCGGGCGGGATCGCCGGCTGCCCATCCTGACCTGCTTCATGGGGAAGGAGCAGGGGCGGCAGGGGGTGGAAGAGCTGCGGCAGGCGGGGATGCCGGTCTACCTCTTTCCGGAAGAGGCGGCGCGGGCGATGGCCGGCATGCTGCGCTACGGCCGGCTGCGCGATCGGCCGGAAGGAAAGCCCCCCGCATTTGCCACCGACCGGGCTCGGGTGCGGGCGATCCTGGACGCGGCCGGGGCCGCGGGGCGTTCCGTCCTGACCCTCGAGGAGAGCTCCGATCTGCTGGCGGCCTACGGGCTGCCGCTGGCGCCATCCCGCATCGCCCGCACTCAGGACGAGGCGATCGCGGCCGCCGCGGCGATCGGCTTCCCGGTGGTCGTGAAGGGGCTGGCGGAAGGGCTGGTGCACAAGACCGAAAAGGGTGCGGTGCAGATGGACCTGCGCAACAGCGACGACGTGGCCCGGGCCTGCCGTGAGATCGCCTTGCGGCTGGAGGGCGCCGGCGCCGTGCGGTTCCAGGTGCAGTCGATGGTGCGCGGCGGGCACGAGATCATCATCGGGGTGTCGCACGATCCGCAATTCGGGCCTCTCCTGATGTGCGGCA
>JAYUCR010000314.1:0-1579 GCA_043740165.1 Acidobacteriota bacterium
ACCTGGGGGATCCTCCCCTCGCCCCGGCGCCCGGCGCCGATTCGCTGAGCATGGCCCGCGCCGCCCTCCTCAGCTGCGAAGGGATCTCCAAGTCGTTCGGCGGGCCGTCGCTGTTCCAGGGGCTGTCGTTCGTTCTGCACGAAGGGGACCACGTCGGGCTCGTCGGCCCCAACGGGGCGGGCAAGTCGACGCTGCTGAAAATCCTCGGCGGCCTCGAGAGCCCGGACGCGGGGACTTTCACCCGCCGCAAGAACATCCGCATCGGCTATGTCCCGCAGACCCCGGTCTTCCCTTCCGGGCTGTCGGCGGCGGACGTCGTCGCGGAAGCTCTCGTGAGCGATCACCGGCTCGACGAGCACGAGCGCGACTTGAGCGTCAGGCTGACACTCGGCAAGGCCGGATTCAACGACCCCGACGTCGCGGCCGATCTGCTCTCCGGGGGCTGGCGCGCCCGGCTTGCGATCGCGCGCGAGCTCGCCCGCGCTCCCGACGTCCTCCTGCTGGACGAGCCGACGAACCACCTGGACATCGACTCGATCCTCTGGCTCGAATCGCTGCTGCGCGACGCATCCTGCGCCTTCGTCGCGGTCAGCCACGATCGCTACTTCCTCGAGCATGTCGCGCGGCGGATGCTGGAGGTGAACCGGCTGCATGCCGCGGGGCTGTTCCACGTGACCGGGAGCTACGCCGATTTTCTGGAGGCGCGCGACGCGGCCCTGAGCAACCAGGCGGCCTACCAGGAGACCCTGGCCGGCCTCGTTCGCCGCGAGGTGGCCTGGCTGCGCCGCGGCGCCAAGGCGCGGACGCGCAAGTCGAAGGCGCGCATCCAGTCGGCCGAGAGCAGCATCGAAGAGCTCGCGGAGAACCGCGCCCGCAGCGCGGTCGCGACCGCGGGGATCGAGTTTGCGGCGTCCGGGCGGAGGACCCGGCGCCTGTGGTCGGGCGAGGGCTTGCGGATCGGCTACGACGGCACGACGATCATCGACGGCCTCGATCTGCTCCTGGCCCCGGGAATGCGGTGCGGCGTCATCGGCGCCAACGGATCCGGCAAGACCACGCTGCTGCGGACGATCGTCGGGGAAATCACCCCCGCGGCCGGAACGATCCAGCGGGCCGAAGGCCTGCGCGTCGTCTACTTCGACCAGAAGCGGGACTCGATCGATCCCGCGCTCACGCTCAAGCGGGCGCTGGCGCCCGAGGGAGACAGCGTGATTTACCGCGATCGGGTGACCCACGTCGTCGCCTGGGCGAAGCGCTTCCTGTTCCAGCCGGCGCAGCTCGAGACTCCGGTCTCCCGGCTCTCCGGAGGCGAGCGCGCCCGGATCGTCCTCGCCCGGATGATGCTGCAGCCGGCCGACCTTCTGGTCCTGGACGAGCCCACCAACGACCTCGACATCCCGGCGCTGGAGGTGCTGGAGGAGTCGCTGCTGGAATTCCCCGGCGCCCTCGTTCTCGTGAGCCACGACCGGCACCTGCTCGATAGGGTATCGACCCAGGTCATCGCCCTCGACGGCCGCGGCAAGGCACAGCATTTCGCCGACTACGACCAGTGGGAGGCGAACCGGCCGCCGCAGCCCTC
>JAYUCR010000315.1:0-9613 GCA_043740165.1 Acidobacteriota bacterium
TTCGACTCCCGCCGCCATCACTTCTTGCGCGGCACCGAGACCAGGCGGACCGCCGACGCCTCGTTCCCCGCCGAGTCCTTGGCCGTCCAGGTCAGGGTATAGACCCGGCCCGGTCCGCTGCTCGACCGCTCGGCGCGCAAGAGCACGGTCGTGCCGTCGGCGCCCGCGGGCAATTCCTGGAAGAATCCGGGGCCGGCCGGCTCGCTGCTCGTCGCCGAAGCCAGGCGTACGGCCGCCGCCGGGTCGCAGGCGTCGAGGGCCCGCCAGGTCGCGCGTACGGGGACCATCTTGCGGTTCGGCGGCCATAACACCGTCGGGCTCAGCATCAGCTCCAGAGAGGGGGCGGTGGTGTCGACGACCCTGACGACAATCCCGGTCGTGTCGGACAGGCCCAGCGTATCGGTGACAAGGAGCGACACGCTGTGCGATCCGAGGGGGAGCGTGGCCGTGAGGCGCCGTCCCGTGCCGAGCAGCGTCTGCGCCGGCAGCCCGCAGCTCTCGAACCATTCGAAGGACGCGATGTCATCGTCCGTCCCCGGGCTGGAGTCGGGGTCCACCGAGCCCGAGCCGTCGAACGTCACGCCGTCAGGCAGATACGCCAGGCCGCAGTCGTACGAATCACTCATGTCCTGGAGAACGAAGATTCCTGCGTCGATCGGCATGAATTCCAGGCTGCCGCTCAGCGTCTCGCCCTGCGGGTCTCCGGCCCGCGCCGCGAGGAAGAGCTCCCCTTGTGCCATGGCGTGGATGCCGGACAACGTCACCGGGGTACACATCGCGATAGCGCACCCGGGCGAAATGCGGGATCCCCGTGCGCCACCGATGCGGGTCGCTGCCGATGAGGTAGTTGCTGCGCCCCGGGAGGGGGTCGACGCCCTCGACCGCCGGATTCGGATCGGCCCCGACGAGGGACAGCCGCAGCGCCGCCTGGCGGCTCGCGACCAGCTTCGGGCTCGATGGTCGCACAAGTCCCAGGATGGCCTCATCCGGCGTAAGAAAGAGCGTTTACCCCGGACCGCGGGAGAGGAACTTGACGCGACCGTCAGCCTGGCCGGCATTGAGTTCGAAGCTGAGGGGGATCTGCGCCAGTTGGAGACGCGGGGGCGGCGTGACGCTCCCCCCCAGGGGAGCAGACGCGAGGACCGCGAGCACGAGAACTGCAAGGACCGCAGGTGCAAGCCGCCGTGGCAGCGCCGCCGGACGCAGAGAATCCAGCACGGACATCCGGGGCCACGGGCCTCCGGTGCGATGCCATGTCCGTCATGGCCGGCAGGCCACTGGAGAGGCGCTGATCTCCGCGTCGCGCGAGCCGACCTGCGCCGGATCGCCCGAGTCGTACGTGCCCGGTCCGGAGCAGCTGTTGCCCCGGAGCTCGAACCAAAAGGCCTGACCCGGCAGGGGATCGGGCAGGGGTCCGGACGATGTCACCGTCAGGTTGTCGCCGAGGCAACCGCGCGTCGCGAGGGTGAAATCGCCTCCGCTGCCGCGCAGGACATTCAGGTCGCCGTAGACCACGTCGTAGCTCTGCGCCGACGGGTCGGCGGCCCACTGCATCATCACGGCGAAGCCGCCCGGCGCCGGCGGGAACGGCTGCGGGTTGAGCTGGACCTGTTCCGGCCCCGGGAGGGGCGCGTTGTCGATGATGCCGTCGCAGTCGTCGTCGATGCCGTTGCAGGTCTCCACACCGCCGTTGTTCAGATTGCAGATGTTGAACAGGGCGCCATTCCAGATCTCCGTCGTGTTCACGCCGTCGGAGACCAGGAGCCTCCCGGTGTAGACGCCGGGGGAGCCGGCCACGCGCTCCTGCGGGATCGTGAACGTCGTGCCGACGATATCGATCGCCATGGGCGTTGCCGGTCCCGACCCGCCCGCGGCCGACCCCGGCGGGATGACGATCAACGAGGCGCGCGTCTCCGGGGAGTCGGGATCGAACGCGCTCCAATCGACGACCGCTGTGTGGCCGGGGCCGATCGTGGGGGTCGGCGGGAGCGATCCCACCGGCGACGGTGGGGCCGAGGCGTCCCGGCCCGCCCGCAAGTCCGACGCGGACGGCGCCATCGGGGTCACGGGCCGCTGGTCGAGGACGACCCCGTCGCCCGCGCACAGCTTGTTCCAGCACCCTGTCTCTCTCGCGTCGGTGGGGCCGATGAGCTGGATCGTCATGGTGGAGGGGTCCCACGGCACATTGATCGAGAAGGCGCCGATCAGGTCGGGCCGCGACGGGTCGTCGAAGAAGCGCGGGTTGAACCGGTAGTCGCGCACGCCGGACGAGGTCGCAAGACGGATGCGGAAAGGCCCGATGCCGCTGAAGACCTCACCCCGCCCGCTCAACGGCGCGTCGGGAAGGTCCTGTACCCCCATGAACTGATAGTCGTACAGCGCCAGCGATCCCTGAACGAGCGGGGCGCTCGTGCCGTCGCCCTGTCCGGCGGGGAAACGGATCAGCCCGCTGACGTTGACCACGAACGGGTCGGCGTGGGGCACCGTGTTTTCCATCAGGTACTGAAAGGTGTCGGTGTCGATCCAGTTCTGGTACCCGGAGTAACCGCCTCCGCAATCCGCGCCGACGCCGCAGACGAGATCCATGAGATTGGGCGCGCAGATGTCGCGCGATTGCGGCGGCGTGGTCGGGCAGTTGAGATCGCCGTACGGGGCGAACGGCCCGACATGAATCCCGTTGGGATAGATCAGTCCCGACACGTCGAACCCGAGGGCCTCGTACGGGCGCCCATCCTTGGCCGGGTGGGCATACTCGTCATAACACCCCGGCCCGAAGGGGGGGCTGGCGTTGCTGCAGGGGTGCTGGCTGAGGTTGTACGTGTGGCCGAGCTCGTGGGTCGATACGCCGTAGAAGCCGTCCTCCGCCAGGACGGCGCGCGGGGCGAACCATCCCAGCGAGTAGCCGACCGACCCCGCGCCGACGAATTGATGCCGGAACTGGTTGTCGGCGAACCACCCCTTGCGCGCCGAGAGAACCATCCGATCGATCCCGGCCTGCGCCGCCATGGCGTTGTAATGCAGCAGCGTATTGAAAGGCTCGAAGCAGAGGAGGCAGTCCGAGCCGTGATCGAACCAGGTCTCGTTGAAGCTCTTCGAGCTGTTGAGGGTCGCGAGCGGCCAGGAGGCGAGCCGGTACGGCTCCTCGCGGTCGAACATCGCCTGAAGCTGCCCCGAGGACATGAAGCTCTTGTCCTCTTCGTAGTCGAAGCGCCAGAAGAGCGTGACCCCGTCGCTCGTGTGCATCAGCGGCAGGTCGGTCGCCTGCCCCACGTTGTTCTGGTTGGCGCAGTCCTGCAGCTGGGGCGGTGCGTTCGGGGAGATCGTCTCCGTATAGTCCACCTGCGCCGACCCGCTCACCTTGCCGGTGCCGGTCAGGAACGACTTCTGCGGCTTGTACGGCTGCGCCGTGCTGCCGTCGAACAGGCTGACCAGCGTGATGCCGGGCGACGCGATGCTGCCGCCCGTGATCGTCACCATCTTCGTGTCCACCACGGTCGTGATGCCGTCGGTCATCTGGCCGATGACCGGCGCGGTGATCGTGAAGGGGTGGGTGCTGGAGATCTCGACGATGAGCGAGGTGTCCTTGTCGGCCACGGCGCGGGTCGCGTGGTAGACCGACTGGACGATCTGCACCCAGTCGATCGCGACGTCGTCGGGGAGCCAGTTGGCCGGAACCCGCACCACGTCGAAGCGCAGGCGGCCCCAGTTGTCCTTGGTGCCGGGGGCGGTGTTCTCGCCGTTCACCTCTGCCGAGTTGCTGCCGATGGAGATCGGCTGGGAGCCGTTGACCCCGTTGACCTGCATCCTCCCCGTGCAGACGTCGTACGTGACGTGGGGGTTGCTCCCGGTCGGGATGGTCGGGACGAAGATGCCGCCCGGCGCGAGGGGGCCGGGCGGGCCGCTCTGGTTGCTGATGTCGAAGCCGTCGTCCACGTTGCCGAGGCAGCAGGTGTCGCGGTCCCAGAGCTCGAAGTAGAGATCGAAGAACCGCTGGTTCCTCCCCGGCACCAGCTTGCTGTTGATCTGGTCGCTCCAGGCCACGTTGTCATGGCTGTCGACCTCGGGGGTGAAGAACGGCGCCCCGTAGTCGATGCTGTTGATGGCATAGAAGTCCTGCTGCGGGTCGAACACGTCGTCGTTGTCCTTCTTGGAGGCGACCGCCCCGTTGATCCTCACCTTGATGGTGCCGTCCTGCGCCCGCGCGAGGGAAAGCCCCAGCCCCTCGATCGCCAGCACGATGAATATCGCGAAGATCATCCTTCCCTTCATGGCCAGACCCCCTCTGAACTCCGGTTGCGAGTGATGCTGTCGTTCGGATAAACGCAATCCGGGGCGGAACTGCGACATGGGGGAGTGCGATTTCCAGGACCCCCCGGGCGGGGGGATTCCCGTTTCGGCCCTAAGGGGGGAGCCCTCCCGCCCGGGCTTATTCCCGGGCCGGGAGACCGGCCCGAAGGAGGCTGCATGACCCGCTTGCCCCTATTCCATGCATCTTCGCGTATTGCCGGGTGCTCCCAGGAAGCTCCAGGAGCTATTCCATCAATAAGGAAAGAGGGCCCACCGTCATCGCGAACAGAGCGAAAAGATGATGGCGGGCGGGGGATATTCGCGGTACATTAAGCGCCAACCGGACAGGTCTACGTTCTGGGTGGCGCGGGGTCGCCGAACGCGGCCGGATGGACGTGCGGGTGCGAAGGGTCGGATTGGCGAGCCTCAGAACCGGAACAGGGGATGCGCGGCAGCACGGCTCCACGAGCCGCCGCAAGGCCATTGCGTGCGCCGTCCTTTCGATCGCCGCGCTGGCCTTCGTGACCCACCTGGTCCTGGCGGCCGGAACCGCAAATCTTTTCGTCAATGCCGCCAGCACCTGCACGATCGGGTGCGGCAGCCAGGCCACTCCCTACAAGACCATCCAGGCGGCGATCAACGACGCGAACGCCCGGCTCGTCGCCGCCACGGCGTCCGGAGCCGTCATCCGCGTCGCCGCCGGCAACTACCACGAGCGCATTTTCATCTACCCGAACGTTCACGTCCTCTGCGCGGACTCATCCACGACCACGATCGACGCGACGGGGCTGCCCCGCAGCGCCGTCATCTTCGCCTCGGGAGGCACGATTCGCCCGACGACCGATTTCTCGATCGACGGCTGCAAGATCACCGGCGGCTCGGGGGAGCTGCGCAACGGCAACACCTATGCGGGCGGCGGCGTGTTCGTCTTCGGCGACGCGGTCGTCACCAACAATGTCATCACCGGCAACGTGCTCAACGCATCACTGTCCCAGGCGTTCGGCGGTGGCGTCTACGTGGTGACCGGCAACGCGGTGATCGCCGGCAACACCATCGCGCGCAACGTGGCGACCTCGAACCTGGCCAACTCCAGCGGATGGGGTGGCGGCGTCTTCATCCTCGGTCCCACGAACCCGCTCGTCTCCCCGACGGTGCAGATCATCGAGGGGAACTACATTCACGACAACGTGGCGGGGGGCGACGGCGGCGCGGGCGGCGGTCTCTGGGTCGACGCTTTCCCCGGAACCACGGTGCGCGGCAACTGGATCGTCGGGAACCGTGGCTTGTACAGCGGCGGCGGGCTCGAGGCCATGGGCGATATACACGTGAGCGACAACCTGATCTATGGCAACTCGGCCGGGACCTTCGGCGGCGGCATCGACATCTACGACGCGGCGGCCCAGATCACCAACAACACGATTTACGGCAACAGCACGACGAGCCTCGTCATACCGATCGAGTACACCTTCTCCAGCTACGGCGGCGGGGCCAACGTGGGGGCGTTGCTCCCCCAGGTGCCGCCGCTCGTGACCCTCGAGAACAATCTGGTCGTCGGCAATACCGTTACCGCGCCCGGCGCCGGCGGGGGGCTGTACACCGATCAGACCACACCGAACCTCAACAACAACGATTTCTTCAACAACCTGAAGCAACCTTCCACGACGAGCAACATCGAAGGCGACTACACGGAGGCCCAGGTCGTCAACCAGAACGGCAACATTTCGCAGGATCCGGCCTTCACGCACGTGCCCCAGTTCGCCGATGTCACGGTGGCCGTGGGCACCACCATATCGGTGATCGTGCGCAATGCCAGTCGGTACGTGGCCGGTCAGAGGTTTGAATACAACGACGACGGGATCGTCCGATCGATCACCTCGGTCGACCAGGCGAACCGGGTCCTCGTGTTCACCCCCGGGCTGGCCGTGGCATCGGTGGCGTTCAAGATGATCGCCATCTGGGGCACGTCGACCGATTTCACGGAGGACTTCCGGCTGCAGGCTCCTTCGCCGGCCATCGATGCCGGCAGCAACACCGGCGTTTCGACGCTGGACCTCGACGGGCTGCCGCGCGTCGCCGACGGCGACACCAACGGCACACAGGTGGCCGACATGGGGGCCTACGAGGTGAACCCGCCCGACGTCGATGGCGACGGCGTGCCCAACGCTCTGGACTGCGCTCCTCTGGTCGGCTTCGTGCAGACCCCGCCCGGCCTGGTCGGTGAGACGGTGCGCGGCGCCACCGGGCCACCGGCGAACTACAGCTGGCTGCGCATCCCGCAGACCAACACATACAACGTCTACCGCGGCGTCATCACCGGCGCCTTCGTTTACAACCACACCTGCTTCGAGATCGGCTCGCCGGACCCCGCCACGCAGGACGCGGAGGCGCCGCCGGTCGGCTCGTTCTTCTACTACTTCGTCACCGGCGTCAACTCCTGCGCCGAAGGGCCGCTCGGGTCGAGCGATCCCGGGCTCGGCGGCCCGCCGGTGCCGCGCCCCAACCCGATTCCCTGCGGGATCTCGACGGACGACACCGACGGCGACGGCCTCCAGAACATCAACGACAACTGCCCGCTGGCGACGAATCCGGGGCAGGAGGACCAGGACCACGACGGCCGCGGTGACGCCTGCGACAACTGCCCCGCGGTGGCCAATCCCGACCAGACTCCCGGTCCCGACAGCGACCTCGACGGGCTGGCCGACTGCGTCGACCCCGACGACGATAACGACGGGGCCCCGGACGTGCTCGACTGCGCCCCGTTCTTCGCGGGGGTGAGCGCGGTGCCCGGTATGGTCGGCGAGACGGTGGGTGCCACCTCTCCGGGCACCTACTCCTGGCCCCTTGTGCCGCAGGCCAACGTGTACGACGTTTACCGCGGCATCGCGGGACCGCTGACTCCGGGAGCCTACCTGCCGTCGAGCGTCTGCCTGCTGAACGAGGTGCCGAGGGGCACCTTCACCGATCCCGCGGTTCCGCCCGTCGGTCAGATTTACTACTACGTCGTCACCGGCACGAACCGGTGCGGCGAAGGCAGCGCGGGCACGCTGTCGGACGGCCAGCCGCGCATCATGCCGGCGCCCTGCGTGCCCGGGGCGGGAGCCGACACCGACCTGGATGGCATCCTCGATCGCGACGACAAATGTCCGCTGGTGGCCAACAGCAACCAGGCCGACGGCGACAACGACGGCCGCGGCGACGTCTGCGACAACTGCCCGGCCGTCTTCAACCCCGACCAAATCGACACCGACGGCAACGGCGTCGGCGACGCCTGTCAGCCGTAAGCAAATCCCCCTGGATCAAAAGCGGTAGGATGTGGCGGGTTCTCCGCGCATGAGCACTCTTGGTCTGTATCTGACGTCGGTCCTCATCTGGGGATCCACCTGGCTCACCATCACCTTCCAGTTCGGAATCGTTCCGCCCGTCGTGTCCGTGGTGTATCGATTCGCCCTGGCAGGCCTGATCCTTTTCGCGTGGGCCCGCTTCAAGGGTCTTCGCCTGCGCTTCTCGCCGAGCGAGCATCTCTGGATGGGACTCCAAGGGTTGCTGCTCTTCGGCATCAACTACATGTGCGTCTACCTCGCCGAGACCGAAATCACGTCGGGGCTCGTGGCGGTCGTCTTCTCGCTCCTGGTGATCCTGAACATCGTCGGGAGCCGGGTCTTCCTGGGAACACCACTGAAACCGTCCGCGGTGCTCGGCGCCGCGCTGGGGATCGGCGGGCTCGTGCTGGTGTTCCTGCCGGAGATGGGCCGTGACACCGGGAAGGGGAGCCCCGCGCTCGGCATCGCATTCGCGCTGGGCGGGGCGTTCAGCGCCTCGCTGGGAAACATCGTGGCGTACCGCAACCATGGTCGCGGCCTGCCGGTGGTCCAGATGAACACCTTCGGGATGCTCTACGGCGCCCTGTTCGTGACCCTCTACGCGCTCATCACCCGCCAGCCCTGGCGGTTCGACTGGTCACCGCACTACCTGCTTTCGCTCGCCTACCTTGCGGTGTTCGGCTCCATCCTGGCGTTCGGAGCCTTTCTCGTGCTCCTTGGCCGCATCGGGGCCGATCGTGCCGGCTACGTCACGGTGGCCATCCCGATCGTGGCCCTGCTGCTCTCCGCCTGCTTCGAGGGGCTGCGCTGGAACATCTCCCTGGTGCTGGGGATTCTGCTCTGCGTGGCGGGGAACGTCGCGGTGCTTTGGGGAAAGAGAACCTCTCGGCGGTAGCGGCTGGACATCGATGGTGGCTCCGGACGGCCCGGCTGAGCGGGGAAGCTCGCGCGACGGCGCTTCGGTGCTACCGTCCGGTTCAGAGGTATCAACTCGAGGAGTACACGATGGAGGCCTACGGAGGCAGCGAAGGCGCCGACGTTCCCGACGACGTGAGCGAGCGCCTCGCCGATCTGCGCGCGGCGGCAGCTTCTTGTGCGGGACGAGCGCGAGCAACTGGCTGATGCAGACGTAGCGCTCGATCACCGGACACAGCTCCAGGAAGCGCCGGTGCTGTTCCTTCGTGCAGAATCCCATCACGTACTCGACACCGGCGCGGTTGTACCAGCTGCGGTCGAAGATCACGATCTCGCCGGCGGCGGGAAAGCGCTGGATGCAATCCTGGAGCCCGCACAGCTCGGCCTACAGCTTGCGCATCGCCTTCTCGTATTTCTTACGCTTCATCGGTTCGGATGTGGCGGCCATCGGTCTCCTTTCAGGTCGGGCCCGTCGGGTGGGGTCGAGGACGACCGCGCCGGACGAGTAGGCGTAACCGACGATCAGGAAATTGAGCCCGATCGGCGCGTTGGAGAACAGCCGCGGCTCGATCGACTGGGCGCGCGCCGCGGGGGCGACAGCGAGCGCCGCGCCGAGCGTGAGCGCCGCCGCGAGCATCCGGACCGCCGTCCGCGGGCGCCCGGGTGACCCGCCTCGGCGGAGCCGATCCTTCGGGGGCATTGGCGACGGCGGCCATCCTGCGTAGGATGCGGTTCCGGCGCCGGCGCGTGCCGGCCGGCGCCGCGATGCCGCGGGCAGAACGGAGTGAGGAGCGATCAGGTGAAACCGTCGGACGCGTCCACGCTCCTGAGGCGATTTCGATCGGTGCTCGCGGTGGCGGTGCGCCGCTGGCTCGCTCCGAGGACCTCCTTGTTCGCGGCGGCGCTGGGCTTCCACGCGCTGCTCGCTCTGGCTCCGATGCTCATGGTGCTGCTCTCGGCGGCGGGGCGCCTGCTCGGACAGGAATCGGCGCGGAGCAGCCTGTCCGAGGCGGCGGTGCGGTTCGCCGCCTGGATCGTGCTTCTCGGGGCCGAGGTCTGCCGGGCGTGGGACGATCCCGGCTTCACGGCTC
>JAYUCR010000316.1:0-9579 GCA_043740165.1 Acidobacteriota bacterium
GGGCAGGAGACGGCGCTCCGGCTGGCCGGGTATGACCGGCTCATTCTGATCTGCGGGCGGTACGAGGGCGTGGACGAGCGGGTGCGCGAGCATCTGGCCGACGAGTCGCTGTCGATCGGGGACTATGTCCTGACGGGCGGCGAGATCCCGGCGCTGGCCGTGATCGATTCGGTCACACGCCTGCTTCCGGGGGCGCTGGGCGACGAGGAGGCGGCGCGCAAGGATTCCTTCTACGCCGGCGCGCTCGAGCATCCCCATTACACGCGGCCGGCCGATTTCCGGGGGCACAAGGTTCCCGAGGTGCTGCTGTCCGGGGACCATGCGCGGATCGCGGCCTGGCGGAGCGAGGAGTCGCGCCGGCGCACGGCGCGGGATCGTCCGGATCTCGTCGTACGGCAGGGGCGAGGCGGCGTGGCGGAGCGTGAACATTAACGGCGGTTCATCACTGAAGGCAGGTTTATTCCGAGGACGGGAAGCGAGGAGAACATGGATTTCGTGAAGCTGATCGAAGACAGGGAAATGAAGACCCAGCCGCCGGAGCTCCAGGTGGGGGACTCGGTGAAGGTCCATGTCCGGGTTCGTGAGGGCGAGAAGGACCGGATTCAGATCTTCAACGGCGTCGTCATTGCCATGAAGGGCGGCGGCATCGGCAGCACCTTCACGGTGCGCAAGGTCAGCGACGGCGTCGGGGTGGAGCGCATTTTCCCATTCTATTCGCCGGTCATCAGCAAGATTGAGGTCGCCAAGCGCGGTCACGTCCGCCGGGCGAAGCTGTACTACCTGCGCCACCGGCGCGGCAAGGCCGCGCGGATCGAGGAGCGCGGCGAGGCGTAGGCGGCGATGCGCGGGCCGGCGGCCGGATGGAGGCATGAGCGCGCGCTGCGCGCCCGTGGATTCCGCCGGATCGCCGGCGTGGACGAGGTGGGCCGCGGCAGCCTCGCCGGGCCGGTGGTCGCGGCAGCGGTGGTCCTCGATCCGGATCGTCCGGTGCGGGGCCTGCGCGACTCGAAGATGCTGTCGGCGGCGCAGCGCGAGCGCGCCGCCGCGCGGATCGCGGAGCGGGCCGTGGCGATCGGAATCGGCGCGGCCGACGCGCTCGAGATCGATACGGTGAACATCCTGCGCGCCACGCACCTGGCGATGCGGCGCGCCGTGGAGGCGATGCGGGTGCAAGCCGACTGTCTGCTCGTCGATGCCCTGACCATTCCAGGGATGGACCTTCCCCAGACGGGCATCGTTCACGGCGATCGCCTCTCCGCTTCGATCGCCGCGGCGTCCATCGTGGCCAAGGTGCATCGGGACGCGCTGATGAGGAAGCTGCACCGGGACTATCCGCGGTACGGCTTTGTCGACAACATGGGATACGGAACTCCTGCTCACCTCGACGCCCTGCGGCGATTCGGCGCTTCGCCCCTGCACCGGACCAGCTTCCGCGGCGTCCTTCCGCCCGCCCCTCCAGCCTGTCGGCCGGCCGGCACCCGGAGCCACTAGTCGATGGCTGCTTTCGATCGCACGAAGACGAGCCTGGCCGCGGAGAAATTCGTGCGCGCCGGCAAGCTTCTCGAGGCCGTCGCCGAGTACAAGAAACTCGCGGACGACAACCCTCGTGATCTGAATACCGTCAACAAGCTGGGTGATCTTCTGGTGCGCGCCGGTAAGGGCCAGGAGGCCCTGCGGTACTTCCTGCGCATTGCGGAGTTCTACGCCAAGGACGGGTTCTACCTGAAGGCGATCGCGATGTACAAGAAGATCTGCAAGCTGGATCCCGCCAGCATCGAGTGCGAGCAGCGGCTCGCCGGCCTTTACCAGCAGCAGGGCCTGGCCAGCGAGGCGAAGGCGCTGTTCCTCCATGTCGCCGATCACTTCATGCGCAAGAGCGACACCGCCGCGGCGGCGGAGGCCCTGCAGAAGGTTCTCGAGATCGAGCCCGACAACAACAAGGTCCGGGTCATGCTCGCCGAGATCCTGGGCCGGTCGTCGAAGCCGGACGACGCGGCGCTCGAATTCAGCCGGGTGGCGCGTGCGGCGATCGCGCGCGGCGCCCTGGAGGACAGCGTTCAGGCCCTGCGCCGCGCGATCAAGGCCGATGCCACGAGCCCCGAACTGCCGGAGCTGCTGCTCCTCTTCCTGGTGAAGATCGACGCGGCCCCGGTGGAGTTCGTGAGCGTGGTCGAAGAGGTGGCCCGGGCGGCCACGCGCAGCGGGAGTGCGGCCGTCGCGGCCGCCGAATCGTATCGTCGCGCGGGGCGCAAGGCCGAGGCCCAGGCGGCCTTCAAGCGTATCGGGGCGGCGCTCGACAGCTTCGAAGACGAATTGACCGCCGAGGCGCTGGCCATGGTGAGTCAGTTCCACTCCGACGACGGTCGCGACAGCGAAGGTTTCGAATGGCTGGCCCGCGCGACCGAGAAAATGACCATCGAGGGCCGTCCGGCCGACGCCGCCGCCATCATGGATCGATTCCTCGCCTCCTTCCCGAGCCATCGCCAGGGGCTCAGCGAACGAGCCGCGATCGCCCTCAAGATCGGCGACACCGAATCCGAGAGCATCCACCTTTTCCGCCTGGCACCCATTCTGATCGACGCTCAGGAGTTGGAGCGCGCGCAGGAGGTGGTCGCCCGTCTCATGTCCCTGCGCCCCGCCGACCCGCAGGTGGAGACGCTGCGGAGCAGACTGGACCGTCCGGCCGGGCCCTCCCCGGCAGCGGAAGCGGTGGAAGTGGCCGAGGAGGTGTCGCCCCAGCCCGCCCGGTCGCGCGCCGAAGAGGAAGCCGCGAGCGCCGAGGAAGTCTTCAATATCGAGGAAGACCAGCCATTGACCGAAGCGGCCGCGACCACCGTCCCCTACCAGGATGCCGTGGAGGTGGAGGTCGCGCCGGAGGAGGAGGCGGACTACGGCCCGAACAGCAAGATCCAGGAGATCCAGGGGGTCGATGTCAGCGGCCGGCCGATCGATGAGGACTTCATCAGCGAGCACCTCACCGAGGCGGAGGTGTTCGTCAAGTACGGCCTTCTGGAGAAGGCGCGAGAGCAGTTGCAGACGCTCCTGAAGCGCTACCCGCAGCACGCCACCTCCCACCTGCGACTCAAGGATATTTTCCTGAGCGAAGGGAACCGGGAGATGGCCGTGCGCGAGTGCCTCGCCCTGGCGGATATCAAGAAGGCCGAGGGGCACGACGCCGAGATGCGTGAGCTCGTCAATGAGGCCATCCGGATCGGTGGGCCGGGCAATCCTCTTGCCGCGCAATATGCTGCCGCTCTCGAATTGGACGGGAGCTCCAAGCGCAAGATAGCCGCCGCGGCGCCCGCTATCGTCTCCGAGGCGCCTCGCCGGGCCGAGCGACAGGCTGGCCGGCCGCGGCCGATGAGCCCCGCCGATCTTGAAGCGGTCCTGGCCGGCGGGACGGAGACCTCCGGAACCCTCACGCCGCAAGCGGAGGGAGTGCGAGCGGAGGACATCGAGATCGAAATCGACATGTCGGAGGATCCTGAGCCTGAGCCCGCGCCGGCGCAGAAACCGGCGACCCCGGACTTCGCGGTGACCACGGCGCGCTCTATCCTGAGACCGAAGCCGCAGCCTGCCCCGGAGCGGGTCGAGGAGGAGTCGCCCGACGATTATCCCTCCCTTCGGGAAGCCTCCCAGGCCGAGGAGTCGGAAGCCGACCTGGAGATCGAGGTCGGGGGAGCCGGGGCGGGCGACATCTCCCCATCGCGCGTCGGATCGGCCCACTCGGCTGATCCCGATGGTGAGAAGCTGGGAGAGGTCGATTTCTACATGGAGCAGGGACTGACCGACGAGGCCCGACAGGTTCTCTTCCAGCTGCAGAAGCAGCATCCGCGCAGCCGCGCGGTGACGGAGCGTCTCGATCGCCTCGATCATCCCGAGCGCGAGCCGGTGAAGCCTGTCTCGGGCCAGGTCGAGTCGAGCGATCTCGACTTCGAGGTCGAGCAGGCGCTCGGCGGCAAGCCCGCGGGACAGCCTGCCACAAAAGAGCCGGCGCGCCGCGCCGGCAAGAAGGAGTCGGCGCCCAAAGCCGCGAAAGCCAAGCCGGTCTTCCGGGTGGAAAGCCACAACGAGGGGAATGGAAGCGGGGACTTTTTCGATCTGGCCGGGGAGCTGGACCGGAGCCTTGCGGACGCCCAGGCCGAGGTCGAGTCCCACGCCTCCGAAGGGCTGGAGGGCCCCGGCCATTCATTCGATGAAGTGTTCGCCGCCTTCAAGAAGGGGGTCGAGCAGCAGGTTGATTCCGAGGACTTCGACACGCACTACAACCTCGGGATTGCCTACAAGGAGATGGGGCTGGTGGACGAGGCGATCGGCGAATTCCAGTTCGCCGCGCGCGATCCCTCGCGCGCCCTGGAATGCTGCGGCATCCTCGGGGTCTGTTTCCGCGACAAGGGGATGCATGAGCTGGCGCTGAAGTGGTACAAGCGAGGGCTCGATATGCCCGACCTCGAGGAGCATCAATCGATTGGCCTGCGCTACGACATGGCCGAGGCCTATCGCGAAAAGGGCGATTTCAGGGAGGCCCTGAAGATGTACACCGAGGTGTACGGCGTCGATTCCACCTACCGGGATGTTTCCGCCCGCATTAAAGAGATGAGGGGGCAGGTCGCCGCTCCCGGCCGGAGGTGACCGCCGCCGGACGGTTCGGACGCCACGGCGGTCGCCTGCCGCGCCAATTAGTCATCCTCGCTATGCAATTAGCCGCCCGGCGGGCAGCTTGAAGCACTCCATATCCGAAGACTAACCATCAATAATTCAGTCATTTGCGCTGCAAACGCCATTGCGTAGCCGCACTCTGGGCCGGACGCGGCACGACAATTGCTCTAACGCGCCGAAGAACCGGGAGCAGGAATCCAACGTTCAAGCTTCCGGGAACAGGAAAGAGGTTGTGGATGCATCAGAAGGACCGACCCAGCAGCCGGTGGTTTGATACCCCCCGCAAGACCACCTGCCAACCCAATCCCCATCCTGATAGAGCGAGAGCAAGACAAACGGCGAATACGGCGATGCCGGCTGCTGGGCGGGACTTCCGAAACAGACTTCAGATGGTGACCTGACGGCTCTCGCGCCGCATTGACTTCCTCGATCCCGCTCTGCTAGCATCCTCCATCCATCAGATAGTCAATAAAAGACTTCCTGTCGCATCGGCGGCGTCGCGGGGTTTCGGATCCAGATGGCGGAGGCGAGGGTTTACCGCAATTTCATCGACGGTGAATGGATCGCTTCCCGGATCGGCGCCACCTTCGAGGATCGGAATCCCGCCGACCGCGAGGACTTGGTCGGATCCTTCCAGGACTCGCGAGCTGAAGATATCGATTCCGCCATCCAGGCGGCCTCCGCAGCGTTTCGTCGCTGGCGCCTGGTTCCCGCCCCGAAGCGTGCCGAATATTTGTTCCGCATGGGTGAGCGGCTGGTGCAGCGCAAGGAAGAGCTGGCCTGCGCAATGGCACGCGAAATGGGCAAGCCGTTGCGCGAGGCGCGCGGCGATGTGCAGGAGGCGATCGACGTCTGCTACTACATCGCGGGCGAGGGGCGCCGGATGCTCGGGTACACCACGCCCTCGGAGCTGCCGGACAAGACCTGCATGGCGACGCGCATGCCGGTCGGTGTCTGCGGCCTCATCACTCCCTGGAACTTCCCCATGGCGATCCCTTCCTGGAAGCTGATCCCGGCCCTGGTCTGCGGCAACAGCGTCGTCCTCAAGCCTGCCAGCGATGCGCCGCTCTCCGCATGGCACCTGGTCAGCGTCGCGCAGGAAGCAGGGATTCCTTCCGGGGTGGTCAACTACGTGACCGGTCGGGGCGCCACCATCGGTGAGCCGCTCCTGCGCCATCCCGGGGTGACGCTGGTCTCGTTCACCGGCTCCTCCGACACCGGGAGGCGCATCAATATCGCCTGCGCCGAGGAATGGAAGCGCGTGTCGCTCGAGATGGGCGGCAAGAACGCCATGATCGTCATGGACGATGCGCGGATCGATCTGGCGGTGGAGGGCGCGGTCTGGGGTGCCTTTGCCACGGCCGGCCAGAGGTGCACCGCGACCAGCCGGATCATCGTCCACAAGAAGGTCCACGCCGACTTCATGGCACGGCTCCGGCAGCGGACCTCGGAATTGAAAGTGGGAGACCCTCAGAACGAGTCGGTCGATGTCGGCCCGCTGGTGAATGAAGCCCAGCTCGAAAAAGTCGCGGACTATGTGCGCCTCGGTCGTGACGAGGGTGCCGAGCTGGCGCTGGGCGGAACCCGCCTCGATGGCTCTGCGCACGAGCGCGGCTCCTTCTTCGCTCCGACCATCTTCACCGGCGTGCGGCCTGCCATGCGCGTGGCGCGTGAGGAGATCTTCGGCCCCGTGGTCTGCGTCATGGCGGCCGACGGGCTGGACGATGCCCTGGCGCTCGCCAATGATTCGCTCTACGGACTCTCGTCCTCCATCTACACCCAGGACATCAACCAGGCGCTCACGGCGGCGCGCGATCTGGAAACCGGTATCACCTACGTGAACTCTTCGACCATCGGTGCCGAGACCCATCTGCCGTTCGGGGGCGTGCGCCGCACCGGCAATGGCCACCGGGAGGGAGCGGCCCAGACGGCGCTCGAGATCTTCACCGAGTGGAAGACGGTCTACGTCGATCACTCGGGCCGGCTTCAGAAGGCGCAGATCGACAACAATTGACCTTGGGGGGGCGCCGCGCGGCGCCGGGACACGACCATGCAGATCGGTGTGCCGAAGGAAATCAAGGACAACGAATATCGGGTCAGCATGGTGCCGGCCGGCGTCAAGGTGCTGGTCGAGACCGGGCATCAGGTGCTGGTGCAGGATGGCGCTGGCGTGGGAAGCGGGATCGAGAACCGCGCCTACGAGGAGGCGGGCGCCGTCATCGTCTCCGATGCCGCGGCGATCTTCCGGCGCGCCGACCTGGTCCTGAAGGTCAAGGAGCCCCTCGAATCCGAAACCCGGATGCTGCGCCGCGGGCAGGTGCTCTTCACCTACCTGCACCTGGCGCCGGCGCCGCAGCTGACCCAGGCGCTGATCGCCTCGGGCGTCACCGCGATCGCCTACGAGACCATCACCGACGGCCATGGCGGGCTGCCGCTCCTGACCCCGATGAGCGAGGTGGCCGGGCGGATGTCGATCCAGATCGGCGCCTACTACCTGCAGAAGCCACTGGGAGGCCGCGGTATCCTGCTGGCCGGAGTGCCTGGCGTGGCGCCTGGAAACGTCGTCATTCTCGGGGGCGGGACCGTCGGCATCAACGCCGCCTCCATGGCGCTCGGGCTCGGGGCGCGGGTCACGGTTCTCGATCGCTCCCTGCCCCGCCTGCGGTACCTCGACGAGATCTTCCGCGGCCAGGTGGTGACGGTCTATTCCACGCCCACCTATGTGGCGGAGGCGGTGCGCCGAGCGGATCTCGTCATCGGCGCCGTGCTGATCCCCGGGGCGTCGGCGCCGCGGCTGGTGACCCGCACCATGCTGGGGCAGATGAAAAAGGGGGCGGTGATCGTCGACGTCGCGGTCGATCAGGGCGGCTGCATCGAGACCACCCGCGCGACGACGCATTCCGACCCGACGTATGTCGTGGATGGCGTGCTGCACTATTGCGTGGCCAATATGCCGGGGGCGGTGCCGCGCACCTCCACCTTCGCGCTGACCAACGCGACGCTGCCGTACGTCCTGCGCATCGCGGGCCGGGGCTTCCGGGATGCCGCCGCCGACGACGCGACGCTTCGTCCCGGCGTCAACGTCCACGACGGCAGGATCACCTACGAGGCCGTGGCGCGCTCACAGAGCCTGCCGTTCACGCCGATCGAATCGCTTCTCTAATCTGGATGATCCGCCGGCCCCGGGCGCGGTCTGGCGACGAACCCAGGAAAGATATCCGGGCTAATCGTTCTTGATAGGGATGATGGTGGCGGTCCGGCCATCGACGCCGACCGGGGTGTCGGACGCCGGGCCCGAGGGCGCCACCTTCTCGCCTCCCCCTTGCCCGGCCTCGAGCTTTTCCCGCGCCGCGCGCCGCTCGCCCCAGCCGATGTCGAGAGGGATGGCCCGTGGTCCGGTTTCCTCGTGGAGGAGAAGCTGGCGCGCATCGTCCGACAGCTCCACCTCGCCCTGGCCTTCGGCCACCAGGCGCACCAGCGAGTCGGCGTCGATCCGCAGCTCCAGGCCCTTGGTGATCTCGAAGCGTTGCAGGAAATAGGGGAGGGTCAGGCGGTAGTGCTCGATCTCGGAGCACTCTTCGCCCGGCTCGGTCCCCTCGATGAAGGCCTCGAGGAACGGGGTGGGGCAGTGCGAGTCGGGAGTCGACACGAAGCCGGTGCGCCGATCGATCGGCGCGTAAACGATCCGGGCCGGCTTGGTGAACTGATCCGCCGGCCGATCGCCGTGCGCCGCCTTCATGAAGTCGATCCATATTGGCAACGCGGCGCGGGCGCCGGTCTCCCCCTCGCCGAGCGACTTCTTCTGATCGAACCCGACCCAGGCGCCGGCCACGAGGGTCGGGCTGAAGCCCACGAACCAGGCGTCGGCGAGATCGTCCGTCGTGCCGGTCTTGCCGGCCACCACCCGGTTCAGGGCGGCGGCCGCGGCGGCGCCGGTGCCGGCCTCGGTGACCCCCTCCAGAAGATAGGTCATGAGATACGCGACGTCGGCCGGGAGCGCTTCGGTGATTTTCGGTTTCGCCTGCTCGCGCACGCGTCCCTCGCGGTCGTGGACCGTCCGGATGAAGTGCGGCTCCAGGCGCACCCCCTGGTTGGCGAAGACCGAGAAGGCGGTCGTAAGATCGATGAGCGACACCTCCATGGTGCCGAGCGCCATCGAGGGGTAGGGGCGGAGCGGGCTCGAGATCCCCATCCGTCGGGCCGTGTCGATGGTGCGCCCGTACCCCACCTCGTTCAGCAGCTTGACGGCGACGATGTTGCGGGACTCCTCCATCGCCTCGCGCAGCGTGGTGGTGCCGTAGTATTTCCGGTAGTAGTTGTTCGGCTGATACCGATCGCCCGTCGCCGCGTCCACGAAGACGGTCGGCTCGTCGAACAGGGTCTGCGCCAGGGAATAGCCGGCCTCGAGGGCGGCCGAGTAGACGAACGGCTTGAAGGCCGAGCCCGCCTGGCGGTAGGACTGCACGGCGCGATCGAACTCGCTGCGGTTGAAGTCGTAGCCGCCGACCAGCGCGCGGATCTCCCCGGTGGCGGGATCGAGCGCCAGCAGCGCCCCCTCGACCTGGGGCTCCTGATCGAGCGCGACGGCGAGTGTCTTCTTCGCCTCGTCGATCGATTTGACGAGGAAGGGGGCGACGTCGCCCACCTTCAGGACCTGGGCGGGAGTCGTTTTCCGGGTCCACGAAACCTCCGCCGGGCCGATGCGGGCGGTGAACTCTCCGAACTGGACGGCGGCGCCGCTCTTCGTGACCTCCGTGACGATCCCGAATCGCAACCGGCCCGGGATCGGCCTGTGCGACCAGCCGGGATGCACGTAGCTCTTGAGGTCGCCGCCGTCCTTGAGGACATTCGGGAGCCCGCCGCGCCAGCCGCGCCGCTTGTCCAGGGCCCGCAGGCCATTGAACACCGCGTCGTTCGCGG
>JAYUCR010000317.1:0-9573 GCA_043740165.1 Acidobacteriota bacterium
TTCCTGAACATCCTGTCGCTGCGGGCCGCGGGTCTGGGACCGGCGAGCCTCGTGGTGGGGAACAACTATTTGCGGCTCCGGGGGACGAGCATGGCGTCGCCGCACGCTGCCGGCACCGTGGCCTTGATCCTGTCGCGCCAGCCGGCGATCGGGATCGACCTCGCGCAGGCGATTCTCGAGGCGACGGCGACGGATATCGGCGCGCCCGGGTTCGACATCTACGCGGGATACGGGCGGATCAATGCGTCGGCCGCGGTCCAGGCGGCCGGAACCGCCTCGAGCCTGCCGGAGCTGATCGTGCTCCTCCAGCCCCAGAAGCCATTCGCGGCGCCCGGCGGTCCGCTGCCCGTCAGGGTCCTCCACCTTGCGACCCACGCGGTGTCTATCGACGGCGCCTGCGGCTCGAAGGGGACATCGGCGGCCTGGAGCCTGCTGCACCTGTCCGGCTTGGCTCTCGCCGGGGCCAACAACAGAAACGCCACCACGGCGCCGGACGGCGAGGACGGCATCCTGACGTCCGAGGAAATCGCCTCTCTCGATCTGCGTGGCGTCGAGTGGGTCGTCTTGTCCGGCTGCGAGACGGGCACGGGCGCGGTTCTCAGGGGCGAGGGAATCTTCGGGCTGCGCCGATCATTTCTGATCGCCGGGGCGCGCACCCTCGTCATGAGCCTCTGGCCCGTCACCGATCACGATGCGCGCGAGTGGATCGTCGATCTCTATCGCGCCCGGCTCGCGGGCCGGTCCACGGCCGAGGCGATCCGTATCGCCCACCGCGCGGTGCTCGAAGCCCGTCGCGCGGCCAAAGTCTCGACCCATCCGTTTTTTTGGGGCGCCTTCCTGGCGGCCGGCAACTCGAAATAGCAGCCGACCCTCCGCAGCGGCCTGCGCGATCTGGAGATCAGCGCCTCGCCTCTGGCGTGCCCGTGGAGACCCCCCGGGGCCTGGCGTCAGGAGGTTTTCTTGTACCCGCTGTTGGTGATGGCGACCGAGAGGTTCTGCTCCTTCACGTCGAGCGCGATGTTGGCGGGATAAGTCGATCCGTCAGCGAGCGTTCCGAACGAGACCTTGAGCCCCACCGCGTTCTTCTCCTTGTCCGTGTAGGAGGAGACCGTGAGGCCGGCCAGTTTATTCGCGGCGGCGTCCAGATCGATGGTGAGCGAGTCTCCCGCCTTGAGGTAGTCGGCGATGACGACCCGCGCCTTGTTCTGCGGGTCGAGGGGCGTCACGGTGACCTTGCCGGCGTCCTTCGCGGCCTGGATGCGCGCCGCCTCGGGCGGCACATACTGTTTCACGAGGCCGATCGCCTCTTTCGTCGCGTCGCCGATCTCCTCTTTCTTGTTCGCCACGACCTTGCCGCGCACGCCCCTGGGGTTCTTGCCGGCCGGTTCGGGAGCGGCTTCCATCGGGATCTTCTGGACCTTGCCATCGGCGCCGTAGAAGCAGCGGTTCTGCTTCCTGGACTTCTCCTCGCCCTTCATCGAGATGACCGTCGTCTCCACCCACTCGTAGTGCCGCAGGGCCGCCATGCTCGACGCGAACGACTGCTTGACCGCCGCCACGCGGTCCTGACCGGTGGCCGGCTGAGCGACAGCCGGGGCGGCTGGCGCGGCCGCCATCGGCGCCTGGGCGGGCGCGGGCTGGGCCGGCGGCTGCTGGGCGCCGGCAAGGGTTGTCATCAGTACCAATGGAATCAGGGCGATCAGACACGAGCGCGTGAGCATGGATTCTCCCTTCGAGATGGGAGGCACTCTATCACCTCGAACACCCGGACAGGCTCTCAGTGCCCGGCGAGGAAGCCCTCGAGCGTCGAGACGAACTCGGGCCGCTCCTCGAAATAGGGGAGGTGCCCGCTCTTCTCGAACACGTGGAAGACGGAGCCCGGAATCGCCTGGTGGATCTTCCAGGCCACCGACGGCGCCACGTTCATGTCGTAGCGGCCGGTGACGACGAGCGTCGGGAAACGGTACTTGGGGAGCTCGGGGTTCAGGTCGTACTTCTTGAGATCCTGGTTGAGCAGCTCGTTCACCTCGCGCTGGTACGCCTGCGTGTCGGCGGTCGCCAGGAAGCGGTCGCGGTTCTCGGGCGAGTAGAACAGCATCGCGAAATACTCGCGCAGATCGGCGTCCGAGGCGTGCGCGTCTCCGAGCGCTTCGGCGAACGCCATCGATTGCTGCCGGCCGGTCCCTTCGGGGAACACGTCCTTGAACAGGAAGACGGTGTCGTCCCATTTCGGCGCCGCGGAATCAATGATCATGAGATGCGCGATGTGTTCGGGGTGACGCGCGGCATAGGCCATCACGAGGTACCCGCCCCACGAATGCCCGAGCAGGTCCAGCTTCTCCAGCCCGAGGTGCGCCCGCAGCGCATCGAGGTCGGCGATCTGGTCCGCCAGGGTGCACGACACCCCTTTGCGCAATCGGCTCGAACGGCCGGTGCCGCGCTGATCGTAGAAGATCACCCGGCGGTGCCGCGCCAGATCGTCCCAGGCCTCGGAGCAGTGGACGTAGTCGTGCGAAAAGCCTGGCCCGCCGTTCACCACCATGAGCGCCGTCGTGTCGCCGCTGCCGCGGACCTCGTAGTAGAGGTTGCCCCAGCCGGTGCGCAGCGTCTGCCCCGACTCCGTCGCGGCCCGGGCCTGCGAGGTGAACAGCATCAGCGCGACGGCGCACGCACCGCGGAGAACAAATTGGCGCAACTGTCCGGATTCATGCATCGGCACCCCCCCCCACGAGAATGCGGCGGAGTATATCAAGGCGGCACCGGTTGCCGCAGTTCCCGTTTGTCGCTATCGCATCGCGACAGGGCATAATAAGACCATCTGCGCCGCGGTAGGCCGTCGATAAGGGGTCGTTTCGTGCCGTGCCGAGGGAGCTTTCTGCTGTGGCTGTGCCTCGTATTCGCCTCGCTCAGCCCCGCTTCCGCCCAGACCGTCGGAGTGATCCGGGGCGAGGTGCTGGACCTGGCCGGGGCCCCCCTGCCAGGGGTCACGGTCACCGCCCAGAGCCCGGAGCACCAGGCCACCCCCAAGGGATCGGTCACCGACGCGCATGGGGCTTTCCTCATCCCGGGCCTGCCGCCGGCGCGTGACTACGTGGTGCGGGCGTCGTTGTCCGGCTACGCGACGGTGCGGGTGTCCGGCGTCGAGGCGCTTCCCGGTCCGGTCGTGGCGCTGCGCATCGTTCTGTCTCCCGCCCAGACGCTGCGGCAGACCGTCGAGGTGCGGGCGACTCCCGACATCGTCACGCTCGAGGAGAGCTCGGCCTCGACCCGCTTCTCTTCGGAGTTCCTCGACGCGCTGCCGATCCTGGGGCGCGACTATCAGGACGTGCTCACGCTGGCCCCGGGCGTCTCGGACGCGGACGGGGACGGCAACCCCAACATCCACGGCGCGCGCGACACCGATGTCGTCACCCTGGTCGACGGCATCTCGTCCGGCGACCCGCTCACCGGCAAGGTGGGTGCGCAGCTCAACATCGAGTCGATCGACGAGATCGAGCTGAAGACGGCGGCGGCGGGGGCGGAGTTCGGGCGGGCCCAGGGCGGGTACGCCAACATCACCACCAAGTCGGGAGGCAACCAGCTTGAAGGGCGGTTCACTTTTTACTGGCGCGGCTCGGCGCTCGACGGGGACGGCGCGGGCATCGACAAAGCGACCCTGCACGGCGGCATCGGCGAGAGCGGGCTGCGCGAGCTCAAGTTCAACGATTACCTGCCGTTCGTTTCCCTGGGAGGTCCGATCGCCAGGGATCACGCCTGGTTCTACGCCACCCTCGAGTCGATCCATAAGGACGATCCGATCAATGCGCTCAATGCCGCGTTCGTCACCGGCGTGCGCGAGCTGCGCGCCTTCGCCAAGGCGACCTGGCAGGTGAACCCGCAGCACCGGCTGGTGCTGTCGCTGAACTACGACCCCCAGGACTATCTCAACCAGGGGCTGAACAGCTTCACGGCGGAGGAGAGCGGGTTCACGATCCACCAGGGTGGGCTCATGGCCACGCTCAGGGACACGGCGGTCCTGAGCCCCTCCGTGGCGCTCGAAACCTCGGTGGCCGCCTCGAACTGGCAACCCAGCCAGGTGCCCAACCTGGATGCCGACACCAACGGCAACGGGATGCTGAATTTCGACCGGAATGGCGATGGGTTCTTCGCCGCCAGCGAGCGCGACCCCGGGGAGGATTTCGACGGCGACGGCGCCTTCGACGTCTGGGAGGATACGCTGACTCCCGACGGCCTGCTCACCGAGGACGAACGCAAATTCTGTATCGATCGGAACGGGAGAACCGTCCAGAGTCCGCCGGGCATTTGTGCCCAGCCAGGGGTGGTCTCCCTTCTTCTCAACGAGGACGGGTTTCGTTACCCATATGAGTTCCCCGGGCCGTTCCCGCCGGGCGACGGCGACCGCAGGCTGACTCCCCCGGGAGGATGCGAGGGGGAGGGGCGGGAGGACATCGACTGCGACGGCCACCTCGACCGCCTCAACGAGGACAAGAACGGGAACGGCCGTCTCGATCCCGGAGAGGATCTCGATGCCGACGGCGCGCTCGATTTCGGCACCGAGGACCGGAACGGCAACCGCATTCTCGACGACATTCCCTTCCCTTCCGGTCCGTATCCTTACGGACACACGACGCCGACGCCGGAGGACCGCGACTACAGCATCGATCGGCTCAGCGGATCGGTCCAGGGACCCTATTACGAGTCCTACGATGACGTGCGGAAGCGGTTCACCCTGCGCCAGGACTTGAGCCAGTTCATCACCGACGCGCACGGGAGCCACGACATCAAAATGGGGTACGTCCTCGAGCGCGAGACGTTCGCGCGCGAGGCGACCGCCAACGGCATCCGCGCCATCAAGGATCCGGGATACCGGACCGGAACCCTCATCGACCGGGTGCAGCATCCGGACCTGCACTACGACTGCGACCCCTACTACGAGCAATGCACCGACCCCGGCAATGGACGGATCGTCGCGCTTCTCCCGTTCGAGCCTTCGGTGGACGAGGCGGCGACGGGCAGCACCTCGGGCCTCTACGTGCAGGACCTGTACAAGCCCCGGTCCAATCTGTCGCTCTCTCTCGGGCTGCGCTTCGAGCGCGAACTCCTCCAGAGCAATGGCTACACGCCGTTCGACCCCGCCTCCGACAAGGCCCTGTTCGACCGGCTGCTGGCGCTGGGCTTCGGCGAGGGCCCGGACGACTCCCTGCTCGGCAACAACGACGGCATCGTCAGCCGGGGCATTCGAGCCGATCCCTTCTTCACGGGGGGGACGACCGATCCGGCGCTCGCGGCGGCCCCCTGGAGCGCCCCGCTGCGCCGCGCGGCGGCCAGCCGCATGATGAGCCACCGGAGCGACCTCGCCTTCAACCTCGCCGGGCTCTCAGCGCTCTTTCCGGAGCTCGGGCAGGGCGATCTGGACCCGCACGTTCTCGCGAGCCTCGGGGTGCGCACCCAGCAGCCGGAGCAGTTCACCGTGACCAACAACAACCTGGCGCCCCGTTTCGCGCTGGCCTGGGACCCCGGGGGGGATGGCCGGACCAAGCTGTTCGGCACATGGGGCCGATACTACGACAAGCTTTTCCAGAGCACGGTGACCGCCGAGCAGGGGACCGAGAGGCTGTCGCGCTACTACGTCCTGGACCGGGATGGCGTTGACTACAATCCGCCGAGCGTCTCGAGCGTCGTCGCCACCGCCACCCCCGATGACCACGTCGGGACCACCATTTCGAAGGCCCCGCCCTCCGTCAGCCAGGTCGATCGTCTCCTGCGAACACCCTTCTGCGATGAGCTGACGCTCGGGTTCGAGCGCGAGATCGCTCCCGAGCTCGCGCTGACGATCCGGTACATCAACCGGTGGTTCCGGGACCAGCTCCAGGACATCGACGTGAACCACGTGACCCGCCGGAATCCCGTCACCGGGAGACCGTACGATCAGCTGGGAACATACGTCCGGGCGGAGAGCGGCTCGAACGTTCCGAGCGAGACGCTGATCCCGGCGCCCGACGGCCACCCCGATCTGTACGTCAACGATTTCTTCTTCAACGAGGTGTTGCGCATCGGCAACTTCAACGAGGCGCGTTACAAGGCGCTGGAGTTCGAGGCGCTGAAGCGGATGTCGCGCCGGTGGCAGATGCAGGCCTCGTACGTCTACTCGCGCGCCACCGGGGACGCCGAGGAGTTCCAGTCGCGGCTCGGCAACGATCCTTCGACCGTCGAGTCGGAGTCCGGTTATCTTTCCTTCGACCAGCGGCACGTCGTCAAGGTGAACAGCTCGATCTTCCTGCCGCACGACTGGCAGCTGGCGACCGCGATCACCTGGGGCTCGGGGCTCCCCTACTCGACGATCGCGCGCTTCTTCGCCGCCGACAACATCGGCTTCCAGCAGTTCCGGACCGCGTTCGGCTACTCCACCGCGCAGGGAGGGCAGCTGCAGTTCGTCAGCGTGCGGCGCAACAGCGGCCGCAATGGTTCGACCCTCGACATCAATCTCCAGACGCGCAAGAACTTCGTCCTGGGGAAAACGACCGGGGCCGTGATCTTCGAGGTGTTCAACCTGCTCAACCGCGACGACCTGCGGATCTACACCATCGACCCGAGCCGCGGTCTCGCGTTCGACCCGTCGGCGCCGAACGGGCTGACGACCCCGCTCGAGATCGATGGCGTGCGCGCCTTCGGCCGCCGTTTCCAGGTCGGGATCCAGCTCGGCTTCTAGCGGACCCTAGCGGATCAATCCGCCGGCTTCGATCGGAGGGAGATGCCGCACTCGCCGATCCCCTTCTTGAGAAGGTCGCGCTCCTCGGTCCCGAGCGACTCGGGCAGGACCACCCCGGTGCGATCGATCTGCCGGCGCACGATCATGAGCGCGAACACCGCCGCGGGCGCCGAGGTCAGGAGAGAGATGTCGCTCGCTCCCGGGATCAGGCGGCAGGCCGAAGCGAGATCGGGCGAATCGGTCCATGACTGGATGGCGGCCGGCCGGCCGTCTTTCCGGCCGCTGACATCGCAGGTCAGCATGCAGCGGCTCTGGAGCCTCCCTTCCCGGACCAGCTGCATGACGCGCTGCGGCGACGGGGTCGGCGGCAACATCTTGAGCAGGAGATCGCGCGGCCGCACCGTGACGCCGCCGACGTCGACCGGCCGCTCGTCCATGAGGCGCAGCCGTTCGACCAGGAACCGCCAGGCATCGATGTCGGGCTCTCCGATCTTGTAGTCGCAGTACCGCACCGGCTTCCCCAGGTGCAGCGGGATCGTGACCGGCTCCTCATGGGCGTGCAGGTAGACCTTGCCCGCGGCGCCGATCGGCGGCGGAAAGTCGTAGATCTCCTCGCCGCTGAAGATCGGCACGCGCCGCGGCCGACCGTCCTCCCAGATAGTGGGCTCGGTGGCGCAGTCGATGGCGTAGACGGAGAGGATCCAGAGCGGCACGTACTCGTCGCAAGTCGTCAGACAGAAGTCCTTGATGGCGATCCGGTCGATCTCATCGAGCCGGTCGGCCGCATCACGGGCCATGACGTTGGTCAGACCCGGGGCGCTGCCGGCATTGATGAGCGCTATCCGGCCTGAAGCGGCCCAGGCGGCGGCATCCTGCATCTGCTCGTACGGCAGGCCGTCGATCTCGTATAACGACACCGAGGAGAGGTCGAGGTAGTTGCGCCCCGCCTGGAGCGCCGCCCTCATCACCTGGGGGATGAACTGCGGCGGCGCCACGTTCACCACCAGGTCGAAAGCACCCTCACGCATCAGCGCGGCGGTCTCTCCGACAGCGGTCACGTCGGCGCGCGCCGTCACGATCTTGTCGCTGCCGATGCTCCGTGCGGTTTCGTCGGCGCGCCCCCGGTCGAAATCGGCCAGGACGATGCGGCCGACATCCCCGGCGCGCGCCAGGAGGGTGGCGACGACGTTCCCCTGCGCCCCGGCGCCCAGGACGATGACACTGAACCGACTCATGCGGCTACGTATACCACGGCCCTCCCCGGTGATCAGATCTCCACCTCACCGCGAATGCAGGTGACGCAGCTCCCGCCGACCCACATCGTGTCGCCCTCGCGCTCGATGTGCACGCGCCCCATCCGCCCCAGCCGCGTGCCTTGCGCCGCGACATAACGCTCCGGAGCCCGGCCTTCGCCGATGAGCCATTGCGCGAGGCTCGCATTCAGGCTGCCCGTGACCGGGTCTTCGACGATGCCGATCGGAGCGGCAAACGCGCGCACTTCGAACTGGCACTCGCCGCCGGCTGGGTGCGGCCCCACCACGCCGACTTTCGCCAGACCCTTGAGCGCCACGTGGTCGGGCTCGAGAGCCAATACGCTCGCCGCATCGTCGAGCAGCAGCCCGAGCCATCGAGGACCGTTGTCGAGCCAGAGCGACGCGCGGACCGACGCCGGTTGCAGCCCGAGCGCGGCGCATACCTGCGACAGCATCGCCGGTTCGACCGGCTCGGTGCGCAGGGGCGGCGCGGCGAAGGCCGCGCGCTTCCCCTCGAGGCGGATCGGCACCAGCCCCACGCCGCACTGCTGCACCACCCGCCCCGGTACCATCGGCGCGCCGCCGTGCGCCAGCCAGGCATGACAACTGCCGAGCGTCGGGTGGCCGGCGAACGGCAGCTCGCCGCCCGGCGTGAAGATGCGCACCTTGTAGTCCGCCTCGGGGGAGCCGGGCTGCAGCAGAAAGGTGGTTTCCGACAGGTTGGTCCAGCGCGCCAAGTTCTGCATCTGCGCCTCGCTCAGCGCATCGGCCCGATGCACGACACCGAGCGGGTTGCCGCGCAGCGGCCTCTCGGTGAAAACGTCAACCTGTGTATAAGGAAAGACGCTCATGGACACTCCCTCCAAACCCCCGGACGATTGCGATGCGCATCGTAGCGCGGGGAGGGCGAGATCGTCACCTGCCGGCATCAGGCGCAGGTGCGCTGTGGTAACGTGACCCTGGTGTCGAAGATCGAAACCGAGATCAAGCTCAAGGTTGAAGACGCCGTCGCGGCAGCGGCCCGGATCGAGGCCACCGGTGCGCGCCTGAGCCATGCTCGTGAGCTGGAAGACAACCAGTTGTACGATTTTCCGGATCACAGGCTGATGGAGCGCGGTGCCATGCTGCGGGTCCGTACCCTCGAGCGGCAGACTCTTCTGACATATAAGGATAGGGCTCGCCTCGAAGCTGGGCTCAAGTCCCGCCGGGAAGTCGAATCGGCCCTCCCTGCGACCGAAGCCGAACCTCTCACGGAGATCCTGAGGAATATTGGACTGCAGCCTCTGTTCCGCTATCAGAAGTACCGCACCACCTGGGAGGCCGGGGGCCTGCTGATCACTCTCGATGAGACGCCGATCGGAGCCTACATTGAACTCGAGGGAGCGAAACCGCTGATCGACCAGATGGCTTCGCGACTCGGGTATAGAACTGAGGACTACATCAGTTCGAGCTACAGAGATCTCTATGTGCACTTTCTTGCCGATCGACAGGCCCCTCTCGATCGGATGCTTTTCACAAAGTGAACCGAAAACGATTCGCAGGTGAGCGGCGACGTCATGGCAAAAAAGCAATAAAAATGTCCCTGATCGTGCGACCTTGCCATGGCCTTAT
>JAYUCR010000318.1:0-3944 GCA_043740165.1 Acidobacteriota bacterium
CCGATGGTCTGGGCCGGCTTGCCGGAGAGGCTCTCGAGCGTCACCCCCATCGCGGGCGGGTCGAGGCCGAAGCCTTTGCGATCGGTCACCTCGCCCAGGCGTCGTTCGATGTGCCCCGTCTCCAGCGACGAGAGCATCCCTTCGATCGCTTCCTTGTCGGTGGGGCTCTGGAGCGGTGCCGCGATGGTCCAGTTGTCGCCGTCGTGCTGCAGGCGGATTTCGGCCTGCTGGTTGCGGACCACGATCGCCTTGAGGTCGGCGCGATCGACGAGGAGCGGCTTGTCCTTCGCTTCCTCGGCCTTGTGCCGCGCGTCGGACCCCTTGAATTCGTTCAGGTAGACCCAGCCCCCGAGACCTGCCAGGAGGACAACCGCGACGACCGGGCCGGGACGAAGCTTCATGCGGGTCAGAGCCGCTTGCGGCGATACCAGATGGCCACCCCGATGAGGGCGATGGTGATCGGGGCCACGGCCACGATGGACCAGAAGTAGTAGAAGACCTGCGCCGGCGACAGGATCACGACCCGGGGAGTGGTGGTCTTGGCGCGGATCGAGATCAGGTCCCCCTGCTCCACCAGCCAGGCGATACCACTGAGCGCGAAGTCGCCATTGCCGCCGGCGTTGAAGTAGTTGTTGCCGGAGAAATCGGAGTCGCTGAACAGCACGATGCGGCTGTCGGGGCCCGAAGCCTTCGGGGCGGAAGCTTCCGGCGCATTCTCGTCCGGCGCCTTCGGGGGCTCGGCCGGCTCCGCCTTGTGCTCCAGCGCGGCGGCCAGCGTGATCGGGCCGCGCGTGTCGACCCCCTCGTTCAGCTGGATGTGACCCGTCTTGAACTCCTCCTCGCTCGTCTCGCCCCAGGACATGTCGGAGCTCTTCGCAAGCGCCACGGCGGTGACGCCGGGCGGGAGCGGTGACTTGATGTCGATCGACGACGCCAGCGGGTACATCGTCTGGAAGGCGAAGCTCTTGGTGATCGGGTGGACCCGGTCGTACCCTTCGGGCGGGACCATCGGGATGCGCGCGTCCCCGCCGAACAACTGCGACACCTTGTCGATCACGACGTCCTTGCGGACCGCGGCGCCGTAGCGGGCCAGGACCGCATCGAAGCCGGGGTTCACCCCCGGGTCCTGCATCAGGAGAAGGCGCCCGCCGCGGTCGAGGTAATCGGAGATCATCTTGACCTCCGCCTCGAGGAACGGCTTGGCGGGCCCGGCGACGACGACGACCGAGGCGTCCGCCGGGACCCCCTGGTTCAGGGTGAGCGGCTTGACGACGTAGTTCTGCTTCTCGAGCGCGCTCTTGAGGAGCGCCAGCCCGTCGCGCTCCTTGTCCTCGAGCGCATGCTCGCCGTGGCCGGTGGTGGCGTAGACCACCCGCTCCTTGTCGCTCGTGACCTTGATCAGGGCGTTCGTGAGCGCCTCCTCGTCCGAGGCGTTGATGCGCGTCTCCTGCTTGCCGCTCTCCAGGATGATGGTGCCGAGCTCGGTCACGTTGTAGCGCCGCACCTCGCCCGGATTCTTGTCGGGATCGACGTAGCGCACCGTCAGCTTGGGGCTGCGGTAGGAATATTCGGCGAGGAGATCCTGCAGTTTCTGCCTTCCGGGGTCGGTCTCGCGCGAGAAGCTGGTGAGGGTCACCTCGCGGGGCAGCCCCTCGGCCACCTTGATGGTCTGCTCGCCGAGCGAGAAGTCGTGGTTCTCGGTGAGATCGAACCGCTTGTGGTGCCGGCCGGCCAGGAAATTGACCAGGATGACGACCGCCAGGACGACGAGGGTGTAACCGACGCTGGCCGAGGCAGCCCTGGCCCGACGGCCGCGCAGCGCTGCGGCGACACGGGCCCGGTTCAGAGCCAACCCGCCGAGCATGAGGAGGACTCCGACGGCGGCGATCGACAGGGTGAGGTGCTGGCGCTCGGGCACGATGCTGGTCATGATGAGCCCCAGGACCAGGAGCAACGCTCCGACGCCGGCACCGAAATCGCGAAGGATCTTCAAGCGAATCTCCTACCGCCAGCGCCGCGATTCGAGGATGCGCTGGGTCACGAACAGGGCCAGGAAGACGACACTCAGGTAGAAGACCACGTGCTGCGTGTCGAGCAGACCTTTGCGGAAGTCCTGGAAGTGATCGATGATCGACAGCTTGCCGAGGAGCTGCCCCAGGGTCGGGCCCCCGAGGCCGAGGTGCAGTCGCTCCCACAACCCCATGCTCAGCGTGTTGAGGACACTCGCCAGCGTCACCGTCGCCGATTCGGCCATCCAGTCGACGACCCAGAGCAACAGCAGCGCGCCGAAGGCCCCCACCGCCGCCACAACCTGGTTGTCGGTCATGGCGGAGATCAGGAGACCGATCGACAGGAACGCCAGCCCCATCAGGAGCACGCCGAAGTAGCCGATGAAGGTCGGCTTCATGTCGGGCGAAGCACCGCCACGCATGATGAGGATCGGGTAGGTCAGGGTCACGGCCAGCATGGAGAGCAGCAGGACCGCCCCGCCGAGAAATTTCCCGAGCACCACCTGGGCGCTCGTGAGAGGGCAGGTGAACAGCAGCTCGGCCGTCCCGGTGCGCCGCTCGTCGGCCAGCAGGCGCATGGTGATCACCGGGATCATCAGCAGGAAGATGATCCCCATGGTGCCGAACAGCGGGCGCACCACCATGTCGTTGACGTTGAGCTGCTGCGAGACGTACGGGTTGCTCCCGAAGCGCAGGCAGAGCTCCGAGAAGCGCACCAGTGACGCCCAGAAGATGTAGCCCGAGAGGACGAGAAAGACGCCGATCACGACGTAGGCCAGTGGCGAGGTGAAGTAGGCGCGCACCTCGCGTCCGGCGATCGCCAGGGTGTTTCTCACGCCGACTCCCCCCGGATGATGCGGATGTAGATCTCTTCCAGGCTGACGGTGATCGGACGCATCTCGAGCAGCCCCCATCCGCGCGCCACCGCCAGGGAGGCCAGCCCCTCGCGTGCGTCCTGGCCCTCCTGGCACTCCACGGAGTAGGCCCCGGCGGATCCTTCCTCGGCGACGACCCGCAGCACGCCCGGCACCGTCCCCAACGCCGCCTCGGCGCCGTCGCCCGGTCGCGCCAGGCGGAGGCTCACGCGATGCGTGCGTCCGCCGCGCGCCGCCAGCCGCTCGAGCGTGTCCTCGGCCGCGATCCGCCCCTCGTTGATGATCAGCACCCGGTTGCAGGTCATCGTGACCTCGGGGAGGATGTGGGTCGACAGGATGACCGTGTGCTCGTTGGCGAAGCTCTTGATGAGCTGCCGGATCTCCCGGATCTGCGACGGGTCGAGGCCGACGGTCGGCTCGTCCAGGATGAGCAGGTCGGGCTCGTGCAGGATCGCCTGCGCCAGGCCGACGCGCTGCTGGAATCCTTTCGACAGGAGGCCGATGAGCCGGCCGCGGACCGACGTCAGCCCGCAGCGCTCGATGGCGCCGTCGACGCGCGCTTTCACCTGGCGGCGCGGCACGCCGCGGATCGCCGCGACGAATTCCAGGTACGAGCGGACCAGCATCTCGCGGTAGAGGGGCGGGTGCTCCGGCAGGTAGCCGATCCGCCTCTTCACCTCGAGCGGATGCTCCTGCACATCGAAGCCGGCCACCTTCGCCGTGCCGGAGGAAGGCGGCACGTACCCGGTCAGCATCCGCATCGTCGTCGTCTTGCCGGCGCCGTTCGGCCCGAGGAAGCCGAGGATCTCGCCGCGCTCGACGCGGAAACTGACATCGTCGACCGCCGTGATGCGGCCGTAGCGTTTCGTGAGGTGTTGAACCTCAATCACAGAGGATCTCCTGTAAGTGAACCAAAAAATGTTACTCCGAACGGCCGCCCTTTGTGTAGGGGCTGGATCTCTATCACCGATTTAATGGAATCTATGGAGGCGTATGGCTGTAGACGTCGGATCGAAAGCACCGGACTTCACCCTGACCAACCAGGAGCGGCAGCCTGTAA
>JAYUCR010000319.1:0-9570 GCA_043740165.1 Acidobacteriota bacterium
TACCGACCGGTCCTCAACGGCCAGCCACAGGCCGGCCTTCAAGGATCCTTCCGGACGCTGCCCGCAGCGGGCCAGCCGGGGACCTTCACCTTCGCGTTCGGCGCCGACACGCGCTTCGATCACAATCCGTTCCGCGTCCTCGATTTCGTCCGGCAGCGGCAGCCGGACTTCGTGCTGCTCATGGGCGATCAGATTTACGCCGACGATCCGACGCTGGCGGCCAACACGGTCCCGGCCTACGGCCGCCGCTATCGTCAGAACTGGGGTGAGGCGCGCTTTCGCGATCTGATGCGCGCGGTGCCGATGTTCATGATCTGGGACGATCACGAGATCATCGACGATTGGGATCAGGGGATGACGGGGCGCTATGTCGCGGGACGGCAGGCTTTCGACAACTACCAGGGCTCACACAATCCGCCGCCGCGGATACCCGGACAGGTCGCTTTTTCGTTCGATGTCGGGCAGGCCTCCTTCTACATGCTCGACACTCGCTCGTTCCGGAGCCCGGAGGCCGCCCCGGACAACAGCAGCAAGACGATGCTGGGGAGCGTGCAGAAGGCGGATCTCGAGGAGTGGTTGGCCACCTCCCCGGCCAGGATCAAGTTCCTGGTCTCCTCCATTCCGCTCAACGACCATGCCAACACCGACGCGGACAGCTGGGTCGGGTACCAGACGGAGCGGGCGGAGATCCTCAATTACATCCGCTCGCACCACATCTGCGGCGTCGTCATGCTGTCGGGCGATCAGCACTGGACCGGAGTCTTCCGCCTGGAGCAGGCTCCACCATATGTGTTCCACGAGTTCCTGCCGACGCCTTTGGGGACCAACACCCGGACGCAGACGGGGGACTCCACCCCCGACATTCTGTTCAAATACGACCAGGGCCGGGTTTACGGCGCCATGACTGTCAACACCCTGGTCACGCCGGCGACGTTGTCCTTCGACGTGTTCGACGAGGCTGACGACAGCCTCTATCACCTCGATCTGAACCGGAACGACATGTGCCCGGATTCGGACGGGGACCTGGTGCGCGACGACGTCGATTGCGGTCCGGCGGACGCGACGATCTGGGAGCGCCCGGGGGAGGTCGCGCTGCTCTGGAGCGGTGCAACGACGCTGCTCTGGTCCCCGCCCGTCACGGCGGGGGGGACGGCGGCGCCGAGATACGACTTGCTCGTGTCGAGCTCCCCGGCCGATTTCACCGGCGCCGCGGCCGTCTGCCTTGCTTCGGACAGCGGGGGGTTGAGCGCCACCGATCCCGTGATGCCCGGGCTCGACATGGCGCGCTTCTACCACGTCCGGGCCGAGAACGCCTGCGGCGGAACGATAGGCTTCGACTCGAGTGGCGTGGAGCGGGTCGGCCGCCCCTGTCCTTGAACTCCGCCGGCTCAGCGCGGCGGAACGAGGCTACCGGTGGCTGGCTGCTTTCGGCGCCGGCGTCCGGAAACGCAGGGTCATGACGGTCCTCCCCGAGGGGACGAAATACTTCCGCGCCGCGGCGCGGATCATTTCCGGCGTGATCCGGTCGTACATCGCATAGAGCCGGTTGACGGTCTCGGCCTCCCCGGTCAGCGCCAGGAAGTGGGCCAGGCTGCGCGCTGTGCCGGAAGCGGTGTCGAGCCCCATGGCGAACCCATACTTGAAGTGGGACTGGACCTGCGCCAGGCGCTCGGCCGGCACCGGATCGCGCGTCAGCCCCTCCAGCGCCGTGGTGATCGCGGCCTCGACGGTCGCGACGTCGGCTTCCTTCTTGGCGCGCGCCAGGAAGGTGAACAGGTAGGGATCGCGGTGGTCCTCGGCGCCGCCGTGCAGCAGATCGACGATCTGATCGTCGACCACCAGCTTCTGATACAGCGGCGCCGACTCTGAGAAGAGCAGCTGGCCGGCCAGGTCCAGGGCCGCCAGATCCGAAGCATCGACGGAGAAGGCCGGTCCGCGATAGCCGCCGTACAGATAAGGTTCGGTCGGCGTCGGCCATGTCAGCTCGAGGCGCCGCTCGCCCTGTTGCGGCGGCTCGACGGGCGCCTGTGTGCGGTGGGAGCCCCTCTTCCATGGGCCGTACTGATCCCGCGCCAGGGAGAACACCTTGCCGGGATCGACGTCTCCCACCACGAGGAGAATGCAGTTCTCCGGCCGGTAGAAGCGATCGAAGAATTCCAGGCTGTAGGGATACTGGTCCGGCATCGCCTGGATGTCCTTCAGGAACCCGATCGTCGTGTGACGGTAGGTGTGGGTCGTGAAGGCGGTCTCGCGCAGCCTTTCATGAAGCGTCTGAAGCGGGTTGGCGGCGCTCTTGTTGTACTCGCCCAGCACCGCCCCGGCCTCCTTCTTGAAGTCCTCGACCGGGTATTTAAGGTTCATGAACCGATCGGCCTCGACGGCCATGAGGGTGTCGAGGGACGCCGCCGGCGCCAGGATGTGGTAGGCGGTGTAGTCGTCGGTGGTGAAGGCGTTGTGATCCGCGCCGAGCTCCTTGAGCACGGCGTTGTAGGCTTCGCGCGAATAGCGCTCGGTTCCCCGGAACATCATGTGCTCGAAGAAATGCGCGAATCCGGAACGTCCCGGCTCCACTTCGTCGCGCGAGCCGGTGCGCACGATCGTCCAGCAGGCGACGATCCCGGGGCTGTCGTGCCGAACGACCAACACTTTGAGCCCGTTCGGCAGCACCGTCTCGTGGAGGGGGAAAGGGAGGATCTTCGCCTGGAGATCGCTCATGCGGCCGGGGAGTGTAGCATGGGGAAAGCACACACAAGGGAGGCCGGAATGCTGCCACGACGACGGTCCACGCGGTTGATGGTGCCTGCTCTTTGCGTCCTGCTTCCGGGCCTCGTCCCGGTTATGGCGGCCACGCCGGCCGGGCCGGTGCGACCGGTCCACACCTTCTCGATCGTGGCGCGGGATGCGACCACGGGGGAGCTCGGGGTTGCCGTGCAGTCGCACTGGTTCTCGGTCGGGAGTGTCGTGCCCTGGGCCGAGGCCGGGATCGGGGCGGTGGCGACGCAATCGATCGTCGAGCCGAGCTACGGGCCACTCGGGCTGTCCCTCATGCGGGCCGGAAAGACGGCGCCCGAGGCCCTCAAGGCGCTGCTCGCCGCGGATTCCGGGGCCGACGTGCGCCAGGTGGCGATGGTCGACGCCCACGGCGGCGCCGCCGCGCACACCGGCGAGCACTGCATCCGGATGGCCGGGGACATCGTCGGCGCGGGGTTCACGACGGAAGCCAACCTGATGGAGAAGGAGACCGTCTGGGGCGCCATGGCGCGCGCGTTCGAGAAGGCGCCGGGCGATCTGACGGACCGGTTGCTCGCGGCGCTCGATGCGGGGCAAGCCGAGGGCGGCGACATCCGCGGCAAGCAGTCGGCGGCGATCCTGGTGGTCGCCGGCAAGTCGACCGGGCGTCCCTGGGCGGACCGAATCGTCGATCTGAGGGTCGAGGACAACGACAATCCGATCGGGGAGCTGAAGCGGCTGGTCCGGCTCAACCGGGCCTACCGCCGCATGGATGCGGGGGACAATCTGTTCGCCGCGGGCGACATCGAGGGGGCCGTGCGCGAGTACGGCGGCGCCGAGGCACTGGTGCCGGACAACATCGAAATGGTTTTCTGGCACGCCGTGACGCTGGCGAATGCCGGGAAGGTCGATTCCGCCCTGCCGCTGTTTCGGAAGGTGTTCGCCGATCCCGTCCAGGGCTCGAAGTGGCGGGCGCTGGTGCCGCGCCTGCCGCATTCAAAGATGCTGCCCGACAATCCGAAGCTGATCGAGACGATCACCGGAGCCGGACAGAAACCCTGACGCGCCGGATCCCTAGGGTGACGCCTGGTACTTCTTCAACTGCTCCGGCGTGAGGACGGCGCCGAGCTGGGCGTCGGTTTCCGCCTGGAGCTTCTGCAGCTCCGGCCCGAGCGGGAGCGCCTTGACGGGTCCGCCCGCCCCCTCGACGTGCCAGGAGAGGATCTCGAGGCGGCGATCGAAATCATGATCGATGATGGGGCGAGCCTTGCCGACCTGCCCGTCGCTCAGCCCCAGCGACACGGTGAGCTTCGCCATGCGCGCGTCGCAGAAGGCCTTCTTGATCTCCTTGTCCACCTCGCCCCGGACGACCTCGACTTCCTTCATCTGATCCGGGCTCAGGATCTCCGCCAGGTTCGCGGTGAAGGCGCCCCGCGTCTCGCGAAACTCCTGCAGAAGGGAGGGCGCTACCTCCACCCCGTGGCCCGCGTAGCTGTCGAAGAGCGCGCGCAGTTTTTCGAGGTGCGCCGTCAGGAGCGGCTTGATCCGTGCCACCTGCGGCTCGGTGAAATGCAGCCGCCCGGTCATCTCGTGGAGCACCAGGTCGGCCTGCCGCCCCCAGTCCGGGGGCGGCGTGGCCGAAGGTTCCGCCGAAGCTCCGGCGAGCGCCAGAAGCGATGTCAGCGATACGCCGAGAAGCGACGCGCGGATCCGCATGGTTCCTCCCGCAGCTGGCGTTCTACCAGCGCCAGCCAAGAACGATCGGATAAGACTCGAACGCATGACCGTAGTCGGCGTAGTTGTACCGCGCCTCGATGAAGAAATCGCTGTTCGTCAATTCGAAGTCGATGCCGAGGTCGGCGTAGTAACCGAGCCTGGTCGTGGTCTTCGACTGCGTCACGACGTCGCCCACCGTCGTGTACGGATAGCACCAGCCCCACCACGGGTCACAGTAGATGCCCGTCAGCAGGGCCTCCTGCGTCAGCTCTCCGTGCAGCCGGTAACCGCCGAGCCCGACGCCACCATGAAACCGGACCTTGCCGCTGTTGTGCGAGTCGAACTGCACTCCCACGGTGTAGGTCCACAGATCGGCATTGCCGTCGTCCGCCCGGGAGGCGCCATCAGCCGAGATCTGACCCTGGTTGACGTCCCACCAGTCGTAGGTCACGTCCCACCGGAGCGACAGCGCGTTCTTCTGCCGGTTCGGATTGAAGGTGCCTCCGAATCCGAGGCTGTAGCCGTCCTTCAGGTACGGCTTGATGTCCCCGGTAAGCGGGCTGTATCCGGCGAAAAAGTGGAACTGATTCGGGTCGTCCGCCGGCTGGGCCATCGCCACGGTGGCGCCCAGGAACAGGCAGAGCGACAGGGCGAACACCATCCTGCGCAGGAACATCGCAACCTCCCCATGCCGACGACCCGGACCGGTCGTCTGGAAATGAAATGCCGACGCTACGGCTTGACCTCGATCAACGGAAGCTCGGAGCGTATTTGCAGGTCGACCAGGGTGTTGATCGTTGCCTCCACCTGCGCGAAACGCGCCGCGATGATGGGGGAGACCGCCTTGCCGACTTTTTTGTGATACTGACGCAGCAACGCCAGCCGGCGGGCTTCCAGGTCGAAGGCCCGCGATGCGAGGCTGTCGGCGGTGGCGTCGGTCATCGACCGGTAGGCCTGCGCGTAATCCTTGATGAGGGCGATCCGCTGGTCGCTGAGCTTCGCGAGCTCGACGTCGTACTGGCGATAGATCGGCCAGAACGTCTCCGCCTGCTGCGGCGACAGGGCGAGAGCCTCGGTGAGGATCTCGACTTTCTTCGCCTTGAGATCGGTCCGCATCAACTCAAGGTACTTATCCGGCGCCGCGTCCTCGCAGAACGCCAGCACCGGCATCAAGGCGATCAGGACCGGCAACAGACGTCGCAACACGATTCCCCGCTGCATTTCAACACCCTGCGAATCGCCACCTGAATTGGAGCGGGAGTATAGGCCACGGACGTCTCAGCGCGCAATGGCCGTGGACACTCCGTCTCCCCCTTTGCTAGACTGCGCCCCTGCGAATTTCCAATTCACGGAGCGAGCGTTCTCTACTGGGGAGGTTGGGCATGAGGCATTCCCTGATCACTGCACTCGTGGTTGCCGGCGCATTCTCGATGTGGACTCCGGCCAAGGCCGATGACCTGACGGGTTCCAACCTGTTCCTGTGCACCGCGGTGGATGTTACGGTCTGCTCCTCCGACGGAGATTGCTCCGAGGGCAATCCCTGGAACTGGAACATCCCCCAGTTCATCGAAGTCGATATGGTCAAGAAGCAGCTCGGCACGACGAAGGCCAGCGGCGAGAATCGGGTCACGCCGATCAAGAACATCGAGCGCGCCGACGGGATGATCTTCCTGCAGGGTATCGAGCGCGGCCGGGCCTTCAGTTTCGCGATCGCCGAGGAGACCGGGATGGCCTCGATCGCCGTGGCCCGGGATGGCGTCACCGTCGCGGTGTTCGGCGTCTGCACGCCCACGAAGTGAGCCCCGTCAACTGGAAGGAGTCACCGATGAAGAGAATATTGATGGTCGGAGTCATCCTTGCGTTCGCCGCCGGCTGGCTGGCGATCGCCCAGACAACGCCAACCGCCCCGCCGGGGAAGACCCTCGCCGCCACCATGAACATCTATGTCTTCCCCACCAAGGGCCAGACCCCCGAAGTGCAGTCGAAGGACGAGGCCGATTGCTACACCTGGGCCGTCACGCAAAGCGGCACCGACCCGTTCCAGTTGAGCAAGCAGGCAGAGGCCCAGAAGCAGCAGGCGGCGAACGCGCAGAAGCAGGCCGCGCAGACCGGCCAGGGGGCGGGCGCTTCCGGAGCGGTGAAGGGTGCGGCAGCCGGGGCGTTGATCGGTGAGATCGCCTCGGACGACGCCGGGAAGGGGGCGGCCTATGGTGCGGCCGCCGGAATCATCGCCGGCCGGAGAAAGGGTAAGCAGGCGCAGGCGCAAGCGCAGGATCAGGCCGCCCAGCAGTCCGCGAACCAGCAGGCGGCCACGCAGGAGCAGATGAACAACTTCAAGAAGGCGTTCAGCGTCTGTCTCGAGGCCAAGAACTACATGGTCAAGTAGGGAGCGCAGACGCCCGCGGGATCAGAACGCGAAGTTGAAGTAAAACGAAGGACCCTTCACCTCCAGACGCTTGGTCAGCGCCCAGTCGAGTTGCAATCCGAGCTGGGGAACGGGGAAGGCGATGTTGACTTTTTCGTCCACGCTGCCGGTTATCGGAACGCCGTTCAAATCGGTCACCATGCCGTTGGCCATCAGGCTGACCCCGAGCCCCAGGTAGTCGATGCCGGCGGAGCCGGAGATCCGGACCTGCTCCATCTGAAGAAAATCGTAGCGCCAGGCGGCGCAGGGAAAGTTCGAATTGAAGCCGGCAGTTACCTCGGTGCCGGCTTGGAAAACGAAATCCTTCCACTCGATATCCCGGGCGATGACCCGCGACCCCGAACGGTCGATCTTGACGTAGCCGAAGTCGAGGTACTGCCTCTTGTTGATAGGCCAGGAGAGGTCGAAGCGCCCGACACTGTGGTATACGGTGCCGCCATGACCGAATCCCCGGCCGCCGCGATCGAACGCACGCTCGACGCCGTGCTGAAGGACGGGGTCTTCCTCTGCCTGCGGATGGGGGCCCATGCGCCGCTGGTCGAGGCCTCCCGCGCCGCGGTGCGCGGCGGCCTGCGCGTCCTGGAGATCACCCTCACCACTCCCGGAGCTCTGGAAGCGATCAAGGTCCTGTCCGGAGACCCCGAGACGATCGCGGGCGGAGGAACGGTGCTGACGCCGGAGGATGTGAGGGCCGTGGCCCGGGCCGGAGGACGGTTCGCGCTCTCGCCGGTCTTCGCCCCCGCGGTCCTCGATGAAGCGGAGCGCCTCGGGCTCCTCGCCATTCCGGGTGCCGCGACCCCGACCGAGATCCTGGCGGCGCACCGGCACGGGGCGCGCCTGGTGAAGGTCTTTCCGTCCGGTACTCTCGGCGGCCCGGCGTTCCTGCGCGCGGTGCGCGGACCGTTTCCGGACATCCGGCTGGTGCCGACCAGCGGCCCTACCTCCGAATCGGCGGCGGAGTATTTCGCCGCGGGCGCCTGCGCGCTCGGGATCGCCGCGGAAGTTTTCCCTCCGGGCTTCACTCCGGCATCGGTGGAAGCGGCGGCGCGCCGCGTCCGGCTGGCGATCGACGCCTGCCGCTGAGGAGCGGAATCGTGCGGCCGCAGTCGCTCGCTGCCATCGCCCTTCTTGGTCTGCTCGCCGCGACGGCGATTCCGGCTCGCGGAGAGCCTTCGCGGTCGGGATCCACGCCGGCTGCCGCCAGGGTGTCGGCCGCCGCATCCGAAGCCCCGCGCCGGCGACTGCGCGACCTCGGCATCGTCATCGGCGAGCTGCCGCCCGGACCGTTGAACGCCATCACCGACGTGAAAGGGGTGCGGGTCGGACAAGTGACCCTCAACACCGGGGACGGCGCGCTGCATCCGGGCTTCGGTCCGGTGCGCACCGGCGTCACGGCGATCCTGCCGCATGGCGGCGATCTCTGGCGCGAGAAAGTGCCGGCGGCCACCTGGGTCCTGAACGGCACCGGCGAGATGACCGGCAGCATCTGGATCAACACGCAGGGGGCGCTCGAGGTGCCGATCCTGCTCACCAACACGATGAATATCGGCCGGGTGATGGACGGCGTCGTCGCCTACATGCTGAAGCGCTACCCCGACATCGGCATCGGCGACGATGTGGTGGCGCCGACCGTGGCCGAATGCGACGACTCGACGCTGAGTGATGCGCGCGGGCTGCACGTGTCGATCGACGACACGGTGCGGGCGATCGAAACCGCGAAGGAGGGGCCGGTCGCCGAAGGAGCGGTCGGTGCCGGGACTGGCATGATCGCCTACCAGTTCAAGGGCGGCATCGGGACCGCGTCGCGCGTTTTGCCCTCCGACGCCGGGGGCTACACGGTCGGCGTGCTGGTGAACGCCAATATGGGGCGCCGGCGCGACCTGCGCGTCGACGGGGTGCCGGTCGGGAAGGAGATCGTCGACCTGATGCCGAAGGAGTCGACCGACGGCTCGATCATCGTCGTCGTCGCCACCGATGCGCCTCTCGATCACCTGAAGCTGCAGCGGCTGGCGTCGAAGGCGGCGCTCGGCCTGGCGCGCACCGGGAGCATCGCCAACCACGGCAGCGGCGATCTGTTCCTTGCCTTCTCCACCGGCAATCGCGTGCCGCACTATCCGAAGCCTTTGACCTATTCGATGACCGTGGTGGCCGACGCGCACCTCGATCCGATCTTCCGCGCCGCCGAAGAGGCGACCGAGGAGGCGATCCTGAACGCCCTGACGATGGCCTCCACCACCGTCGGCCGGGACGGCAACACCGCCTACGCCCTGCCGCTCGATCGGCTGTCCGCGATCATGAAGCGCTACAACCGCCCCTGATCGGGCGTCGATGACGATTCCGTCATCCGCGCGCCGATGCGGCGCTTCCGGCTCCCTCGCGCGCCGTCACAACGCGCCGTGACAAAGTGACGGCCGTGCTTTGACTTAGCCCGTGAAGCACCCTAAGTTTTCCAGTGGAGAGGGTGCGTCCATGAGACGGGAAAGCGGCGTCGGGCTGGTCGAGATCCTGGTGGTCCTGGTGATCGCCGGCATCCTGATCACCGCGGGCGTCGTGTTCGCGATGCCATGGTTATCGCGCGAGGAGATGCGCGGCGCCGTCTACACCGTGCAGGAGCACCTGCAACTCGCCCGAATCCAGGCGGTCACCCGCAATCGCGCCTGCCAGTTCCGGCTCAACGCGTCGACCGGGCTGGTTCAGGT
>JAYUCR010000320.1:0-1568 GCA_043740165.1 Acidobacteriota bacterium
CCGATCTTCGGCGTCGCCGATGTCGGCGTGGTGGGGGATCTGTTCGAGATCCTCCCGGCCCTGACCAAGGCCGTCAAGGAAGCGCGCGGCTGAGCCGCCGGCCGGCATGCTAAAATCACCGCTCTTCGGAGGCCGATGACCTATGTCGAAGCGCCCGCGTGACAACGATCGGGAGGGGCCGGTGATGCAGCGCTCCTCGGGATCACCCGGATGGCTTGGCCTGGCGACACTCGCCGGCGTGGCCGTCGTGCTGTTCGTCGGCGTCGAGAACTGGAACGAGACCCGCGCCATCCAGAAGGGGATGAATGAGAGGCTCGGCCAGCTCGAGACCCGCATCTCCCAGCTGGCGACCAAGGTGGACGCCGCCGGAGTGCGCGCCGCCCCGACGCAGCGCGGCCCTGACCCCAACCGCATCTATGCCATCAAGACCGACGGGGCGCCGTACGAGGGACCGAAGGACGCGGCGGTGACCATCGCCGAGTTCTCCGACTTTCAGTGACCCTTCTGCGCGAGGGTCGGTCCGACCCTCGACCAAATCAGGAAGGTGTATGGCGACAAGGTGCGCGTGGTCTGGAAGCACTTCCCGCTCGATTTCCATCCCAATGCCGGGTTGGCCGCTCTCGCCGCGGCCGCGGCGGGGGAGCAGGGGAAGTTCTGGCAGTTCCACGACAAGATCTTCGCCGCCCAGGACAAGATGAACCGGGCGCAGTACGTGGAGTACGCGAAGCAGCTCGGGATGGACGTGCCGCGCTTCGAGGCGTCGATCAACGCCGCCAAGGGGAAGCCGGGGATCGACGCCGATGCGGCGGAGGGGAAGAGCGTCGGCGTGACCGGCACACCGGCCTTCTTCGTCAACGGCCACTTCCTCTCGGGGGCGAAGCCGTTCAATGAGTTTGCCCAGGTGATCAACGCCGAGCTGACGCGCCTGAAAATCCCGATCCCTGCCGCGGCGCAGCAGGCGGCCCCGCCGGCCGGCGGATAGGTCGGGGCACCAGTGCCCACGCCGCGCCGCACCGAACGACAGGAGGACGGCCGGCTCACCATACTCTGGGACGACGGCCACGCGGCGGTCTATGAGCCGGGGGCGCTGCGCCTCGCCTGCAAGTGCGCCCACTGCGAAGACGAGTGGACCGGGGAGCGGCGCCTGACCGCCGCGCACATCCCGGCCGACATCAGGCTCAACGACATCAAGCCGATCGGCCGCTACGGGTACCAGTTCTTCTGGAGCGACGGCCACAGCACCGGTATCTACACCTTCGAACGCCTGCGCGCCCTGTGCGCCTGCGCCACCTGCCGGGGCGCCTCACCCGCCGCGCGGTGAGCCGGGAGCCTGTCCGAGTCTTGGCATGAGCCGCGCGCATGGGGCTTGCGAGTCCCCGGCGAGGCGCGAGGAGGAATCGATGTGGGTGCACTTGATGAGGCGGAGCCACGAAGCATGGGGCCGCAACCCCTTTGCGCCCTCCGGGTTCGCCGCGGCGCGGGGCCGTCTGCTTCGTTGCCGCTCCTCGGAGATGCACCGCATCGCCGTCGTCGCGGCGCCTCGCATCCGGCCCCGCGGCGCGGCGAAC
>JAYUCR010000321.1:0-3941 GCA_043740165.1 Acidobacteriota bacterium
CTCGGGGACGCGGCGCACGCGGTGGTGCCGTTCCACGGCCAGGGGGCCAACTGCGCCTTCGAAGACTGCCTGGCGCTCGATGCCAGCGCCCGCCGCCACGCCCCCGACTGGGAGCGCGCCCTGACGGAGTTCGAGGCCGGGCGCAAGGAGAATGCCGACGCGTTGGCCGCGCTCTCCCTCGACAACTTCGTCGAGATGCGCGACCACACGGCGTCACGGATGTTCCGCGCCCGCAAGGCGATCGAAAAAACGCTGTACCGTCTTTTCCCGGCATCGTTCATGCCGCTCTACATGATGATCAGCTTCAGCCGCATCCCGTACGCCGAGACCATCCGGCGGGCGCGACGGCAGTCGCGACGGCTGCGGACCGCGGCCGGCGCCGCCGGCTTTCTGGCGTTGTTCCTCCTTCTCTTCTGGCTCGCCCGGGGACGATGACATGGAACTGACCTACGCCCGCTATCTCAAGATCGAGGAGCTCCTCGCCCTCCAGCAGCCGCAGTCGGACCCGGCGGAGCACGACGAGACCTTGTTCATCGTCATCCACCAGGTGTACGAGCTTTGGTTCAAGCTGCTGTTGCACGAATGCGACAAGATCGGCCGCGACTTCTCGGCGGGCGATCTGTTCGGCGCCATCGCCACCTTCAAGCGCACCCGCATGGTCCTGAAGACCCTGGTCGGTCAGCTCGACATCCTCGAGACCATGTCGCCGATGTCGTTCCTGACCTTCCGCAGCCGCCTGGAGACGGCCTCCGGATTCCAGTCGGCCCAGTTCCGCGAGCTGGAGTTCCTGCTCGGCTACAAGCGGCCCGACATGCTGCAGTATCAGCCGGCCGGCGCCCCGGCGCGCGCGCGGCTGGAGCGCCGGCTGCGGGAGCCGTCGCTCTTCGATCACTTCTACGAGTTCCTCGCGACGCGCGGCGTCGCCGTCCCCGCGGTGCTGCGCGCGCGTGACGTGACCCGCACGACCGAGCCGAATGAGGAGCTGCAGGACCGGTTGCTGGAGCTGTACCGCTCCAGCCCGGAGGTCGGCATCCTCCTGGAGCTGATGACCGACTTCGACGAGGGGCTGCAGGAGTGGCGCTACCGTCACGTCAAGATGGTGGAGCGGACCATCGGCGGCAAGCAGGGGACCGGCGGCTCCCCCGGCGCCGAGTACCTGCGCGCGACCTTGTTCCGCGCCGTCTTTCCCGATCTCTGGGCGATCCGCGACCGGCTCTGACCGATGGCGATCCACGACATTTCTCCCCCGATCTCCCCCGCCCTCAAGGTCTGGCCGGGCGACGTTCCGCCGTCGCGCGCCGTGCAGCTCGACCTGGCGGCGGGCGACAACCTGACGCTCTCGGCGCTGACCACGACGGTGCACGTCGGGGCGCACGCCGATGCGCCGAGCCACTATGGCGCCGGCGCCGCGTCGATCGAGCGGCGCGGCCTCGACGCCTACCTCGGCCTCTGCGAGGTGCGGCACATCGCGGCGCGGCGCGGCGAGGTGCTGCGCGCCGCTGCCGTGCCGGCGCCGCTGCGCGCGCCGCGGCTCCTGATCGCGACCGGCACCTTCCCCGATCCGACGGCGTTCAACGAGGACTTCGCGGCGCTCTCGGCGGAGCTGATCGACCACCTGCACGCCCACGGCGTGCGCCTGGTCGGCATCGACACACCGAGCGTCGACCCGTTCCCCTCGAAGGACCTGCCGGCGCACCACGCCCTCCTGCGCCACGACATGGCGAACTTGGAAGGATTGGTGCTCGACCGCGTGCCCGACGGCCTCTACGAGCTGATCGCGCTGCCGCTGCCGCTGGTCGGATTCGACGGCAGCCCGGTGCGGGCGATCCTGAGAGATCTGCCGCGCTGAGCGTCCGGCCCGTCAGTCGATCGTCGCGATCACCTTCAGCTCGACGGCGATCGGCGTCGGCAGGCGGCTCACCTCGACCGTGGTGCGGGCGGGCCGGTTGTCGGGGAAGTGCTCGGCATAGACCTTGTTGTAGGCGGCGAAGTCGTTCATGTCGGTGAGGAACGCCGTCACGTCGACGATCCGATCCCAGGAGGTGCCGGCGTCCTCGAGGATGTAGCGCAGGTTCTCGAACACCGAGCGGCACTGCGCCTCGATGTCGTAGGCGGTCACCTTCCCCTGCGCGTCGATCGTGGCGCCCGGGATCTCCTTCGAGCCACGCCGCCGCGGGCCGATCCCCGAGACGAACAGCAGGCTCCCGGCGCGGCGCGCGTGGGGGTACGGCCCGACCGCCTCGGCCGCCCGCTGGCTGAAGATCATCCCGTCCAGGTCCCGCTTCGGCTTGGTTCGGCTCACGGTGCTCTCCCGGCGCGCGGAGCGCCCTCCACAGAATCGTGCGGGAACTGGATGCAGACGTTCTTCGGCTCGGTGAAGAAGCGCAGCGCCTCTTCTCCCCCCTCGCGGCCGACGCCGCTTTTCTTCATGCCGCCGAACGGCACGCGCAGATCGCGCAGCAGCCAGCAGTTGATCCAGACCGTGCCGGAGTCGATCCGCTCCGCCATCCGGTGAGCACGCGGGAGGTTCTCGGTCCAGAGCGTCGCCGCCAGGCCGTAGTCGGTGCCGTTGGCCCAGCCGATCACTTCGTCCTCGCTCTCGAACGGGGTGATGGTGACCACCGGGCCGAAGATCTCCTCGCGGTTGACGCGGCTTGCCGGGTCGAGCCCGGCGATGACCGTCGGCTCGACGAAGAAGCCGTCCCGGCAGCGGTCGCTCACCGGCTGCCTGGGCGCGCCCCCGCCGCACAGGATGCGGCCCCCTTCCTGGCGCGCCAGATCGATGTACCCCAGCACCTTGTCGCGGTGCGCCGCGGAGATCAACGCCCCCTGCTCGGTCGCCGGGTCGAGAGGATCGCCCAGCCGCAGCGCCCGGGCGCGCGCCACGAAGCGCTCCGTGAGGTCGGCGCAGGCCTCCGCCTCGACGAAGAGGCGCGATCCGGAAAGGCAGAGCTCCCCCTGGTTGGTGAACGCGGCGCGCACCGCCGCCTCCACCGCCGCCTCGCGCGGCGCATCGGCGAACACGATGTTGGGGTTCTTGCCCCCCAGCTCGAGGGCCATCTTCTTGAACAGCGGCCCCGCGGTGCGGGCGATCTCGGCGCCGGTGACCGTGCCGCCGGTGAACGAAAGCGTCGGCACATCGGGGTGCCGGACGATGGCCGCGCCGGTCATGGCCCCCCGCCCGTGAACGATGTTGAGCACTCCCTTCGGCAGGCCGACCTCGCGGGCGATCCGCCCCAGCAGGAACGCGGTCGCCGGCGTCATCTCGGACGGCTTGGCCACGACGGTGTTCCCGGTGGCCAGCGCCGGGGCGATCTTCCATGACAGGAGGTAGAGCGGCAGGTTCCACGGCGCTATCAGGCCGGCCACGCCGCGCGGCCGGCGCAGCGTGTAGTTCAGCGCCGCCTGATCGGTGGCGTGCGCCTCGGATCGAAAATGGACCGCGGCGCTGGCGAAGAACCTGAAATTGCTGGCCGCGCGCGGGATGTCGAGCGACCGGGCCAGCGCCAGCGGCTTCCCTGCGTCGATGCTCTCGGCACGCGCCAGCTCGTCGCGCCCTGCTTCGATCCGGTCGGCCACCGCCAGCAGCAGCCGGCACCGCTCTTCGACCGGCGTGCGCGACCAGGCCGGGAAGGCGCGCGCCGCCGCCCGCACCGCCGCGTCGACGTCGCGCTCGTCGCTGTCGGGAAGGGTCGCGTAGGCTTTCCCCGTCGCCGGCTCGACATCGTCGAGCCACCGCCCCGAGAGCGGCTCGCTCTCCACGCCATCAACGTAGTTCAGGATGCGCATCCCGCAAACCCTATGCTGCAGCCTTTCGCCGCGTCAAGTGAGGCGCATCGACAGCGAGGCGAGGGGGCGACGGGGCTCCGCTTCGGTTCGCTCGCGATGGAAACAGGCAACCATGCCGACTCCGTGGCGCGGCTCACAGGCGCTGCGCCCCG
>JAYUCR010000322.1:0-3938 GCA_043740165.1 Acidobacteriota bacterium
ACAGCCACGCTCGGAGAATATCGGGTGACCTGCTTGACGGCGGAGGAGGTCACCTACCGCAGCCGATGCGCCGACGCCGGGCGCGTTGTCCTGTCGTACGTGATCGAACGGCGCAACTGAGGACTTGACCACCTGCATGGTGCGCGGCGCGCCCGCTCCTAGGAGCCTGTCCGGCTGCCCCCCGCGCTGTTGAACTCGGCGGCTCCGAGTCCCGCGGCGCGGCCGGTGGCCCAGGCCCACAGAAAGTTGTAGCCGCCGATCGGGCCGAACGCGTCGAGCATCTCGCCGCACAGAAACAGACCCGGATGCTTCCGACTCTCGCACGTCTTCGGATCGATCTCCGCCAGACTGACGCCGCCCCCCGTCACCTCCGCCTTCTTGTAGCCGGCGTCTCCGCTCCACGGCAGCGCGCCGCGCACCAGGGCGTCGATCAGCCGCAGCCGCTCGTCGCGGCGCAGCTCCGAGAGCAGGCGCGCGGTATCCACGCGCGCGTGAGCCAGAAGCGCGTCCGCCAGCCGCTCCGGCATGGCGCCGCTCAACACCCCCGCCACGGTGCGGGGCCCTTGCGGCCGCAGCGCCGACTGGGAGGGCGGTACGCCCTGGGGCCGCGGGGAGGCCGGAGGGCGGAGGGCCGCCTCCCATTCCCGGTCGCCGCGCTCCGTCCAGCGCACCAGCAATCGCGCCGGCGATGCGCTCCCGGCCGGCGCGCGCACCGCCACGTGCGAAACATCCAGGACGGCCGGACCGCTGTACCCCTGGTGCGTGAAGAGGAACCCTCCTGTCGAGCTGGCGGAACGCTCACCCGACCGCGCGGTGAGCGTGACCGTCAGCGAGATCCCGGCGAGCGCGGCGAAGGGCGCCGGATCGGCGACGATCGGCGTCAGCGCCGCGTAGGTCGGGTGCACCGTGTGACCCAACTGCTCGACGACGCGCAGGCCCAGCCCGTCGCTCCCGGTGCTCGGCACCGACAGCCCTCCCGTCGCGACGATCACCGCATCCGCTTCCAGGGGCGGCTCCCCCTCCCGCTCAACGACCCAGCCGGCCGCACGGGGCGCGAACCCGATCGCCTTCGTATCGGTCATGAGCGTCGCGCCCCGTCGCACGGCGAGCGCCAGCAGCCCGTCGCGCACGTCGCGGGCCCGGTTCGATGCCGGAAAGAGCTTGGCCGATTCGGTTTCCTCGGCGAGCGGGATCCCCATCTCGTCCTCGAAGAAACGGATCTGCTCGCGCAGCGGCCAGGCGCGGATCATCTTGCGCAGCGTGTGCGGAGAGGAGTCGGTCACGAAGCGCGACTCGTCGACCGTGGCCGGCAGGATGTTGCAGCGGCCGCCGCCGCTGATCAGGATCTTGCGGCCGCCGTCCTGGGTGCGCTCGAGAAGCAGCGTCTCGGCGCCGCGAGCGGCCGCGAAGATCGCCGCCATCGATCCGGCCGCGCCGGCCCCGATCACCACGACCCGCCGCATTCAGCTCACCGACACGGCGGCGCCAGGAGCCGCGACATCGCTCGCAGCGACGTCGTGCGCCGCGGCGTCGCGCGCGCCCTGGTCACGCACGGTCGCGCTGGGCCTTCAGGATGATGTCGTAGACGGTCTGCGCGTCCGGGATCATCTCAAAGCACGGCGCCTGGGCCCGGCCTCCCGGCCAAGCGAACCCGACCGACGCCGGGCGGATCCCCGTTGTCGGCCCGAAGACGATGCTGCCGCTGCCATCGGCGCGCGGCTTGAGGGTGATGTCGGACAGGGTGGCCAGCGGGAGCGACGTGACGCTCGGGGCGTCCGAGCCGACCGCGATGATGACCCGCTCGTTGGTCACGCCGTACCCGGTCCGCCCCCGCTGCCAGGCATCGACGAAAAAGCGCCCGACAATGATGTAGAGGCCGACCAGCACGAAAGGGATGCCGAACAGCTTCATGATCGGCGGCCCGTTCGACTTCCAGACGGTCGCCTCCCAGAAGCACGCGAATCCGCCCCACAGGAGGGTGAAAGGGATCAGGATCGCATCGGTGGCACGGAGGACGAGACCGCCGTGCGGTGTGCCGGACCAGAGGAGCCGCTCGCTGCCGCTCAGCCGAAGATTGTCCGGAGTCAGCATGAAACGCAACGATACCAGAGCGCGGCCCGCTCAGCGCCAGTCGCCGGCCGCCACGAACCCGCCCCAGTAATAAGGATGCGTGCTCCGCCCGCGCGCGCGCTGGTCGTCGAGGATCCGCAGCCCCGCCCTGCTGACCGCCTCGGCCGTGGAGCGCCCGGCCAGGCGCTGTTCGTAGAGGTTTCGCATCCAGACACGGGCGGCGCCGTCGTCCACCGCCCAGAGACTCATGATCAGGGTCCGCGCCCCCGCCACCTCGAAAGCGCGCCGCAGGCCGACCACCCCCTCCCCCATCTGTATCCTGCCCGCGCCGGTGTCGCAGCCGGAGAGGACCGCCCATTCGACCCCCGAGAGAGCGAGCCCGGCGATTTCCTCCGCCGTGAGAATTCCGTCGTCGCCGGCGTCGCCGGCACCCTGCGCTTCGCCGCGTCGGTTGGCGCCGGCCAGCGCCAGGCCCGAGCGGAGCAGCGGCCGGTCTCCGATGAACGCCGTCTCCGTCGAGAGATCGGGCACCGCCCGTGTCGAGCCGCAGCGATCGGAGAGCACGAAGGCATGCGTCGCCAGATGAAGAATCCTCCGCCCGGGCGCTCGCTTCTTGAACGTCGCCTCGTCGGCCTGCGGTCCGGTCAATCGAAGCACGGCCGCCTTGGACGCCCAAAGAGACTCCACCTCCTCCGCCTCCGCCCGGGCGCCCGGCAGCGGATCGAAGCTGAGCGCCGCGAACTCGGGGCAGAGCGGTGCGGCATCGCGTGCCGCGCCGTATGCCGCGCTATGTATCGAGCCGTCGGGCGAGCCGGCGTCGAAGTCCGGGTCGCCGAGGACGAGCACTCCCTCGCCGGTGGACCGCGCGACGCTATCGAAGACGAGGTCCCGTTCGGCGGAGAGGTAATGGAGCAAGGGCCCGGTCTCGGCGAGGTACCTGCCGGGCGCGGTGGGGAGTGTCGCCAGTGCCACCAGATTGATCGCGCCATCCGGCACGATCAGAACCTGGCGCGCCCCTTCGAGCGCTGGCTGCAGCGGATCCCAGATCGCCTCGCGCAGGCGCCTCCCCGCGTCGCGATAGAGCCGTTCGCCGGCGCCGGGAGGCTGCGATCGGGGATCGGCCGAGACCTGGACCCGCCAGTCGGCGATGGCGTCATCGATCCCGTGGGCCTCCCCCAGAGGGATCGCCGTCGGAATGTCGGTGCCCGGCCTCAACACCAACGCCAGGTAAGCCACCGCCGGCGCGGCGCGTCCGCTGCCCAGGTTCCGGTAGCGGACATAGGCCAGGAGCGCGCTGCCTGCCGGCAACGCGTCGAGCACCTCGCGCAATCCGGGGCCCGCGGCAGCCGGCCCGGGACCGGCGTCGGGCGGCCCGGGCGACGTCGTGTCGCGCGCCGGGGCGCGTCGCCCCCGCGCTCGCTCGTCCAGCACGACGGCGCGGGAGCGGATGACCTCTTCGGCGATTTTCCGCACGTCGGCATCGGGAACGGCGCGCGCCGGGCTTCCGTCAGCCTGCCTCCCGCCTGCGAGGATGGAGAGCGCCACGTCGAGCCCGGACGTTCGTATCGCTTCGTACTGCAGCGCTTCGCCGTCGCTGAGATCCCGGGCCGATCGCCGGAAATAGTCCCGCGCCATCGCTTCCGCCTGGAGCGTGTCCTCCAGGGCCGGCCCGATCCGGCCCGTCGCCCATTCAAGCCGCGCCAGCGCGGCCAGCGTCTCCGCCACCTCGGGGTGAATCGGTCCGAGGCTGCGTCGCTGGATCGCCAGCGCCCGAAGATAGAGCGCCTCGGCGCCGCCGCCCGCGGTGTCTCCCGTGGTGTCCCCCGTCGAGGCGATCAGGTTGGCGATGTCAACCATGCTGCGCGCCA